>NZ_CAXAON010000009.1:0-167423 GCF_963970495.1 Pseudomonas sp. EA_65y_Pfl2_P78
CTCGGACTGGTCTCGATACTGGATACGATAACTCGGCTTAATCGCATAATTTGAACCGCCGTATACGGAGCCGTACGTACGGTGGTGTGAGAGGACGACGGATGTAAATCCGTCTCCTACTCGATTCAGGGCTCGGGAAATGTGGTGAGGCTACTGACGCCTTCGCGAGCAAGCCCACACAGGAGATTTGTGGTCGGTTTCAATATGTGTATTCAACACCAATCCAATGTGGGAGCGGGTTTGCTCGAGAAGAGGCCAGAACAGGCGACCTTGATCACATGCCTGCCACAAATAGAAGCAAACTCCCCAAACCATTTCCCCGCATTGCCCGATTTTGGTGCTGTACTGCCCAAAGCATTCCGGGAAAGCGCCCAAGCCTCTGTATGGCATAAGTCTTGCGCGCTTTCGAATACGCTTAGGCTCGCAGGAGGCACGCCGTGTCGATTCATGTCGCATTGCATCACGTCACGCATTATCGCTACGACCGCGCTGTCGAACTCGGCCCGCAGATTGTTCGCCTGCGCCCGGCCGCCCACAGCCGCACGCGAATTCTCTCGTATGCGCTGAAAGTCTCGCCCGAGCAGCATTTCATCAACTGGCAGCAGGACCCACAGGGCAATTACCTGGCGCGATTGGTGTTCCCCGAGAAAACCGATGAGTTGCGCATCGAGGTCGATCTGCTGGCCGAAATGGCCGTTTTCAATCCGTTCGACTTCTTCCTCGAACCCTATGCCGAGAAAATCCCCTTCGCTTACGCCGCCGATGAGCGCAAAGAGTTGGCGCCGTACCTTGAAACCCTGCCGCTGACGCCGACTTTCGAAGCCTATCTGGACGCGATCGACCGCACGCCGTTGCCGGCCGTGGACTTTCTGGTGGCGCTCAATCAGCGTCTGAGTGAAGACATCGGCTACTTGATCCGCATGGAGCCGGGTGTGCAAACCCCGGAGCACACCCTCGAACACGCCTCCGGCTCCTGCCGCGACTCGGCGTGGTTGCTGGTGCAACTGCTGCGCAACCTCGGACTGGCGGCGCGTTTCGTTTCCGGTTACCTGATTCAGCTCACTGCCGACGTGAAGAGCCTCGACGGTCCCAGCGGCACCGACGTCGACTTCACCGACCTGCACGCCTGGTGCGAAGTGTATTTGCCAGGTGCCGGCTGGATCGGCCTGGACGCCACGTCCGGGCTGTTCGCCGGCGAAGGGCATATCCCGCTGGCCTGTAGCCCCGATCCCTCCTCGGCGGCACCGATCAGCGGCATGGTCGAACCTTGCGAGACGCAATTGAGCCACGAAATGTCCGTGGAGCGAATCTGGGAGGCGCCACGCGTTACCAAGCCTTACACCGATGAGCAGTGGCTGGCGATTCAGGCACTGGGCCGGCAGATCGATGCCGACCTGCTGGAAGGCGATGTGCGCCTGACCATGGGCGGCGAACCGACCTTCGTGTCCATCGATGACCCGGATGGCGCCGAATGGAACACCGCCGCGTTGGGGGCGGACAAACGTCGGCTCTGCGCCGAACTGTTTCAGCGCCTGCGCAAGCATTACGCGCCGAAGGGGCTGGTGCACTTCGGTCAGGGCAAGTGGTACCCCGGCGAGCAACTCCCGCGCTGGTCGCTGAACTGCTATTGGCGCCGCGATGGTGCGCCGATCTGGCACAACGACGCGTTGATCGCCGACGAGCAACAGGATTACGGCGCCGATGGCGAGCTGGCCGGACGCTTTCTGGCGAGTGTCGCCGAACGCCTGAAACTGCCCACACATTTTGTATTCCCTGCCTATGAGGACAATTTCTATTACCTCTGGCGCGAGGGTTCGTTGCCGAGCAACGTCAGCGCCGAAGATTCGCGTCTGGAGGAGCCTTTAGAACGCGCACGCCTGCGCAAGGTCTTCAGCCAGGGCCTGGATAAAGTGATCGGCCAAGTGCTGCCGCTCGCACGCACCGCTAAAGGTGATCAATGGCAGAGCGGGCGCTGGTATCTGCGCGACGAACATTGCCGTCTGGTGCCGGGAGATTCACCGCTGGGCTACCGCTTACCGCTCGGTTCGCAGCCCTGGGTGAAGGCGGCGGAGTACCCGTTCATCCATCCCCAGGACCCGAATCAGGACTTTCCCGAACTGCCGGATGCCGCGCAACTGAACAGTCACGGTGAGCCCGCCACGGTTGACGAGCGCACACCGAAAATCGACGAGTCCGCCGATTGGCTGACCCGCACCGCGTTCTGCGCCGAAGCCCGCGAAGGGCGGTTGTACCTGTTCATGCCGCCGCTGGAACGGGTCGAGGACTATCTGGAACTGGTCGCGGCCATCGAGGCCACCGCCGAAGAACTGCACTGTCCGGTGCTGCTGGAAGGCTACGAACCGCCGAGCGATCAGCGTTTGAGCAACTTGCGCATTACCCCTGATCCGGGCGTGATCGAAGTGAACGTGCAGCCTTCTGCGACCTGGGACGAGTTGGTCGAACGCACCGAGTTTCTCTATGAAGAAGCGCGGCAAACCCGCCTGACCACCGAGAAGTTCATGATCGACGGTCGTCACACGGGCACCGGGGGCGGTAACCATTTCGTCCTCGGCGGCGCGACACCGGCGGATTCGCCGTTCCTGCGTCGTCCGGATCTGCTGCGCAGCCTGATCAGTTACTGGCACAACCACCCGTCGTTGTCGTATTTGTTTTCCGGGTTGTTCATCGGCCCGACGTCCCAGGCGCCACGGGTCGACGAGGCACGCAACGACGCCTTGTACGAGCTGGAAATTGCCTTCGCGCAGATGCCGGCCCCGGGTGAAGAATGCGCGCCGTGGCAGGTGGATCGACTGCTGCGCAATCTGCTGATCGACGTCACCGGCAATACTCACCGTGCCGAATTCTGCATCGACAAACTCTATTCACCGGATGGCGCCACCGGGCGCCTCGGATTGCTGGAATTGCGCGCCTTTGAAATGCCACCGCACGCCCGCATGAGTCTGGCCCAGCAACTGTTGTTGCGAGCGCTGGTCGCACGGTTCTGGCGCGAGCCTTATGCGCCGCCGAAACTGGCGCGGTGGGGCACTGAACTGCACGATCGTTTCCTGTTGCCGCACTTTATCGAACAGGATTTCGCCGACGTCATCGTCGAACTCAACAGCGCCGGTTATCCGTTGCGCGCCGAGTGGTTCGCGGCGCATCTGGCGTTTCGTTTTCCCAAGGTCGGTGACTACGCCGTCAATGGCATCGAGTTGGAACTGCATCAAGCGCTTGAACCGTGGCATGTGTTGGGCGAGGAGGGTACGGCGGGTGGCACGGTACGGTACGTCGATTCATCGCTTGAACGTTTGCAGGTCAAGCTCAAGGGCTTGCCGCCGCAGCGGTATCTGCTGACCTGCAACGGCATTGCCGTGCCGTTGCACCCGACCGGGCGTTTGGGCGAATTCGTCGCGGGTGTGCGCTATCGGGCCTGGCAGCCGGCCAACTGCCTGCAACCGACCATCCCGGTACACGCGCCGCTGGTGTTCGACCTGCTCGACACCTGGATGCAACGCTCGCTGGGTGGCTGCCAGTACCACGTCGCCCACCCCGGCGGGCGTAATTACGAGACGCTGCCGGTCAACGCCAACGAAGCGGAGAGTCGGCGCATGGCGCGTTTCTTCCGTATCGGACACACACCGGGGAAACTTCCCATACCTGATCTGACAATCTCCGACGAGCTACCGATGACGCTCGATTTACGACGTTTCTAGATCGTGCGCGACGCCCGGATTTTTCGTATATCCGGGCGTCATGTGCCTGCGTTAGTCTGACCGTTCCTTGCTGTCTGCCGAGCTTTCCATGCCTGACCTGCTAGACCGCTACCCGCTGACGGCGGGCACCTACCACGAACTGCTCAATGGCAGTGGTGCGGTGCGCCCGCACTGGCAACGCCTGTTCGACCAATTGCAGCGCAGCAGTCCGGCGCTACTGCTGCAGCGTCAGGCGTTGCTGGCCCGGCAGATTCAGGAAAACGGTGTGACTTACAACGTCTATGCCGACCCCAAAGGGGCCGATCGCCCGTGGGAGCTGGATCTGCTGCCGAACGTGATCGCTGCGGATGAGTGGCAGCAATTGTCGGCGGGGATCGCTCAGCGTGCGCGACTGCTCAATGCGGTGCTGGCGGATCTGTACGGCCCGCAACGGCTGATCAGGGAAGGCCTGCTGCCGGCGGAACTGGTGTTCGGGCACAACAATTTTCTCTGGCCGTGTCAGGGCATCGCGCTGCCGGAGCAAGCCTTTGTGCATCTGTACGCCGTGGATCTGGCGCGCACCCCGGACGGGCGCTGGTGGGTCACGGCGGATCGCACTCAGGCGCCGTCCGGCGCCGGTTATGCGCTGGAAAACCGCACCATCGTGTCGCGGGCGTTTCCCGAGTTGTACCGCGATCTCAAGGTGCGGCATCTGGCCGGTTTCTTCCGCACCCTGCAAGAAACCCTGGCTCGTCAGGCGCCTTGCGATGACGACGCACCGCTGGTGGTGTTGCTCACGCCGGGGCGCTTCAACGAAAGCTATTTCGAACATTTGTATCTGGCCCGCCAGCTTGGCTATCCCTTGGTCGAGGGCGGCGACCTGACGGTGCGCGATGCCACGGTGTACCTGAAAACCCTCAGTGGTTTGCGCCGGGTGCACGCGATCATGCGTCGGCTCGATGATGACTTCTGCGATCCATTGGAGCTGCGCACGGATTCTGCACTCGGTGTGCCGGGGCTGCTGGAGGCGGTGCGTCAGGGCCGGGTGCTGGTCGCCAATGCGCTTGGCAGCGGCGTGCTGGAGTCCCCGGGGTTGCTGGGGTTTTTGCCGAAGATCAACCAATACCTGTTTGGCGAAGAACTGATCCTGCCCTCCATCGCGACCTGGTGGTGCGGTGAAGCGCCGGTGTTGGCCCAGGCTTTGGAAAAACTGCCGGAATTGTTGATCAAACCGGCCTTTCCCTCGCAAAGTTTTGCACCGGTATTTGGCCGTGATCTGAGTGATAAGCAGCGCAAGAGCTTGTCCGAGCGCATGCAGGCACGGCCTTACGCCTATGTAGCGCAAGAATTGGCCCAGCTGTCCCAGGCACCGATCTGGCAAGCCGAAGACGGCCAGTTGCAGCCCCGCGCCATCGGGATGCGCATGTACGCCGTGGCCGGTAGTGACGGGTATCGGGTGCTGCCGGGTGGTCTGACCCGAGTGGCGGCCGACGCCGATGCCGAAGTGGTATCGATGCAGCGCGGCGGGGCGAGCAAGGACACCTGGGTGCTGGGTGATCGAGCGCCAAGCGGCGAGCAATGGAAGACTCAACGCAACGTCGGTGTACACGATCTGGTGCGACGCGACCCTTACCTGCCGTCGCGGGTGGTGGAAAACCTGTTCTGGTTTGGCCGTTACTGCGAGCGTTGCGACGACAGTGCGCGACTGCTGCGGATCATGCTGGCGCGTTACGTCGACGGCGATGACCCGCAAGCCTTGCTGGCCGCGGTCGATCTTGGTGAACGGCTGGCGCTGTTGCCGGACGAAGGTGAGCTGCCAGAGCGCTTGCTGGCTGCGTTGCTCGGCGAGGACTGGTCGTTCAGCCTGCGTTCCAACTTGCAACGCCTGCAGTGGGCCGCTTCGCAGGTGCGCGGCAAGCTCTCGCGGGAAAACTGGCAGGCGCTGGTGGAATTGCAGCGTGAAGCCACGCAACTGGATACCGACGAGCCGGACTTCGGCGAGTTGCTGGATTTCCTCAATCGTCTGGTGATGTCGCTCGCTGCGCTGTCCGGGTTCGCGCTGGACGACATGACCCGCGATGAAGGCTGGCGCTTTCTGATGATCGGCCGGCGCATCGAGCGTCTGCAATTTCTGAGCAGCAGCCTGGCGGCGTTTCTGCGTGGCGCAGGGGCGTTCGATCAGGCGGGGCTTGAATGGTTGCTGGAGTTGGGTAACAGCAGCATCACTTACCGCTCGCGCTACCTGGCGGTGGCGCAGTTGATTCCTGTGCTCGACCTGTTACTGCTTGATGAGCAGAACCCGCACGCGGTGTTGTTCCAGTTGAAACTGGTGACCCGCACGTTGAAGCGTTTGAACGATGATTTCGGTGTGCCAAGGGAGGCCGGGCTGGCGCAACTGGTCGAGCGACTGGGGCGTTTTGATCTGGGGTGTCTGGAGAATCCGTTGTTTGGTGAATCCAGCGTGCGGTCGGCGCTTGAGGGGCTGGCGGATCTGCTGCAGGAGGTCGCCGACGCCAGCGGGCAAGTATCGGATCGTCTGGCCCTGCGCCATTTCGCCCATGTCGATGATGTCAGCCAGCGCACGGTGTCCGTCTGATGAACGCGCATTACCAGATCTTCCACGACACCTGTTATCACTACGACAGCCCGGTGTCCCTTGCGCAACAACTGGCGCACCTGTGGCCGCGTGAGTGCGCCTGGCAACGCTGCACCGAACAGCAATTGCTGATCAGTCCAGAGCCGACCGCGCGTCGTGATGAACAGGATGTGTTCGGCAATCCATTGACCCGACTGGCGTTCGAGCGGCCCCACGATGAATTGCAGGTCAATGCCCGGCTCACGGTTGAAGTGCTGGCGCGGCCAGTACTGGATTTCAATCAATCCCCGGCGTGGGAACTGACGCGCAATGCGCTGACCTACAGCAGCCAGCCGCTGCCCGCCGACCTGCTTGAGGCGTGCCGTTATCGATTCCAGTCACCGTATGTGCATCTCAAGCGCAGCTTCGTCGAGTTCTCGCAAAGTTGTTTCCCCCCAGGCAGGCCTTTGCTGCTGGGCGTGCAGGACCTGATGCAGAAGATTTTCAGCGAGTTCACCTTCGATGCCGAGGCGACGCAGGTAGCGACGCCGCTGGTGGAGGTTCTGGAGCGTCGACGTGGGGTTTGTCAGGACTTCGCTCATCTGATGCTGGCGTGCGTGCGATCACGCGGATTGGCGGCGCGTTACGTCAGCGGGTACCTGTTGACCCAGCCGCCTCCAGGGCAGCCACGGTTGATCGGCGCCGATGCGTCGCATGCCTGGGTTTCGGTGTTTTGTCCGGTGCTGGGGTGGGTGGATTTCGATCCGACCAACAACGTGCAGCCTGCGCTGGAGCACATCACGTTGGCGTGGGGCCGGGATTTTTCCGATGTGTCGCCGTTGCGGGGAGTGATTCTGGGCGGCGGGAGTCATGATCCGGATGTACGGGTCACGGTCATGCCACTGGAGTCATAACCATCAAATGTACGAGCGGGCTTGCTCGCGAAGGCCATTTCCCAGTGACATTCAGGGGTGAATGTCACGACGCTTTCGCGAGCAAGCCCGCTCCCACAGGAACTCTGTTCAACAATTGCGCAAACGGCTCAGGCGTCTGGCGCCAGATCTTTCGGTGCATCAACATCATCATCTGTCGCCACTTCACCGTCAGGGTTCAGTGCTGCTTCTTCAGCCATTTGTTTCTTGCGCAGAAGCTTTTCCTCTTTCTTCTTTTCCTTTTCCAGGTCTCTTTGACGTTTGGCGAAGGAGTAATTGGGTTTGGCCATGGGCGATCCTCTGGGGTCGAAGGTGAGGTTGAGCGGCGCGTATTCTGCCCTGTATCGATGCCTGACGGTTAGCCGGGTTTTTGGTCGACCCACTTTGGCGTGACGGTCGGCCTCCATTGATCGAGGGCATCGAGCAGCGTTTGTGGCGATTCGCTCACTTGCAGCATGTCACGGTGTGGCCCGCGAACGAAGCCTTCGCCGACGATGTGGTCGAGAAATGCAGTGAGTTTGCTGTAAAAGCCGTTCACTTCCAGCAGGCCCAGCGGTTTGCCGTGGTAGCCGAGTTGGCCCCAAGTCCAGACTTCAAACAGCTCTTCCAGCGTGCCGAGGCCGCCGGGCAGGGCGATAAACGCGTCGCTCAGTTCAGCCATGCGTGCCTTGCGGGCGTGCATGCCATCGACGACTTCAAGGCGAGTCAGGCTTTTGTGGCCGATCTCCTTGTCCATCAGGCTTTGCGGAATGATCCCGATGACTTCGCCGCCGGCGGCCAGCGCGGCGTCCGCCACCAGGCCCATCAGGCCCACGGCGCCACCGCCATAAACCAGCGTCAACTTTCGCTCGGCGAGGGCTCTGCCAAGGGCCTGGGCGGCTTCGGTGTAAGCCGGATCAGTGCCAGCATTGGCACCGCAAAACACACAAACGGATTTCAGGGACATGCCTTTCTCCTGGGGCGATCAGTCGCACAGGGTAATGGCTGGCACGCCGCGCTCCAAGGTCTAAACTTCGCGCTGGGGTGTTTCGCAGGTGCCGCTGGCACCACAGGCATACGCGGCAAGCAGGCTGCACAACAGGCTGTTAAAGATCATGACTGGCACTCCGTATCAATGAGATGCGCCGATCATAGGTTCTGCCGGCTGATCTGGCCGTTAGATTGTCTCGATGAGTCTCATAGCCTGAAAGTTGTATACAATTTTTGACTCAAGTCATAGGAACTTGCGAAGATTTCAGGCAGTCTTCCAACCATTAGTGTTTTTGTTAACCCTGCCTTGGAGATTCACCATGTTTTCCAAAGTTGTTGCGGTATCCCTGCTGGCGCTGGCCAGCAGCCAATTGATGGCTGCCGAGTGCAAAACCACCGTTGACTCCACCGATCAAATGTCCTTCAACACCAAGGAAATCGTGATCGACAAGAGCTGCAAGACGTTCACCGTCGAACTGACTCACTCCGGCAACCTGCCGAAGAACGTGATGGGCCATAACCTGGTCATCAGCAAAGTGGCCGACATGCAGCCGATCGCTACCGACGGCCTGGCGGCTGGCATCGACAAAAACTACCTGAAAGAAGGTGATGATCGCGTGATTGCGCACACCAAGATCATTGGCGCTGGCGAGAAAGACTCGCTGACCTTCGATGTATCGAAACTGGCTGCCGGCACCGATTACGGCTTCTTCTGCTCGTTCCCGGGCCACATCTCGATGATGAAAGGCACCCTGACCCTGAAGTAAATTGCAGAGATACCTGTCAGCAAAGAGCCGCTGTAGTTCGCTACAGCGGCTTTTTTATGTCTGAACCGTTTGTCGGGTTCTGCACTGAACCTGTAAGTTCTGACAGTAGACGCAGTTTTACTTCGAGGTTCAAATCTCCAGGCGTCGCGCTTGTCGTGCGACATGAGAAAGAAGGAGAAGGCCATGACAGATAACGTTGAAGTCAATCAGCTGGAAATTACCAAAGTCACGGATTCGAAGGGCAATCTGATTGAGCGGGGGGGTAAAACCTCTGATCGGACATTGATTGTCTATGGGAAAGCCTATCGTCAAGCGGAGGTAACCATTGAAGATGATTTTCTCTTCCGTGAGAAAGTGACCACGGATCCTACAGGGGGATGGGGGGCTACGCTTAAAAAACTGCCGGTGGGCGAGCGTTACCTTGAAGCGGTGGTTGACGGAAAGCGTTCGCAGAGCTGGATTTTATATATCGTGTGACAGCGTTCAGTGATGGCTTTTGTCATCGAAGCGAGCTTTCTATCCTTTACTAGGTGAGGCGCTCTTAAAAAGCGCCTCACTGATACTCAAGACATCAAGACATCAAGACATCAAGACATCACGGCGCAAACGGCATCACGCGCTTGTGATGGGTCTTGTTGTAGGTCGCGACGATGATGTCGAAGGCTTCTTCACGCACCGCCTCGCCATGCAGGAAGGCATCGATCTCGGCATACGTCACGCCGTGGGACGCTTCGTCCGGCTTGCCCGGCGACAGGTCCTCCAGATCCGCAGTTGGAACCTTCTCAACCAGCGACTCCGGTGCACCAAAGTGGCGGGCAATCGCGCGCACCTGGTTTTTTACCAAACCGCTGAGCGGTGCCAGGTCGCAGGCACCGTCGCCGAACTTGGTGAAGAAACCCATTACTGCTTCCGCCGCATGGTCAGTGCCGATCACCAGCCCCTGCGCCGCGCCAGCGATGGTGTACTGAGCCACCATCCTCATCCGCGCTTTGGTGTTGCCGAGGACGAAATCCACCGACACCGCGTGTTTGCCTTCAAACGCCGCGACTTCACTGGCCAGCGACTTTACTGCCGGACCGATATTGACCGTGTGGCGCTCGTCCGGGGCGATGAAATCCACCGAGGCCTGGGCATCGTGTTCGTCGAACTGGGTTTCGTACGGCAGGCGCACGGCGATGAACTTGTAGCGGTTGTCGCCACTGCGCTCACGCAGCTCGCGCATGGCGCGCTGTGCCATCAAACCGGCGGTCAACGAGTCGACACCGCCGCTGATGCCCAGCACCAGGGTCTTGAGTCCGGAATGGGTCAGACAATCCTGGATAAAGGTGATGCGCCGGGCAACTTCGGCCTCAAGGGCCTGGTGGTTGGCGAACGGCGGCTGGACCTTGAGCTGTTCAGCAATCTCACGCTGTACGGCTTGCATGAATTCACTCCTTGCTAGATGGACTGGAATCGGCAGGAACCTGGAAAACATGTCGCAAATAGGCGACGAAATTCGGGTCTTTGCATTGCGACTTGCCTGGCTCGTCGGAGATCTTCGCCACCGGTTGGCCGTTGCAGGCGGTCATTTTAAGCACGATGCTCATCGGTTCGACACCCGGAATGTCACAGGTCAGGTTGGTACCGATGCCGAAGCTCACGTTGATCCGACCGTGCAGCGCCCGGAATATCTCCAGCGACTTGGGCAGTGTCAGGCTGTCGGAGAACACCAGCGTCTTGCTCATCGGGTCGATACCGAGCTTGTGGTAATGGGCGATGCACTTTTCGCCCCACACCACAGGATCTCCGGAATCATGGCGCAAACCGTCGAAAAGCTTGGCGAAGAACAGGTCGAAGTCACCGAGGAAGGCATCGGTGGTGATGCAGTCGGTGAGGGCGATCCCCAGCAGACCACGGTACTCGCGCACCCAACAGTCGAGCGCGGCAATCTGGCTGTCGATCAGCCGCGGGCCGAGTTGCTGGTGCGCCATGATCCATTCGTGGGCCATGGTGCCTAGCGGCTTCATGTCCAGTTCGCGGGACAGGTGCACGTTGCTGGTGCCGACGAAACGCCCGGGGAAATCGTGCTTGAGCACGTTCACCACTTCTTCCTGCACGCGGTAGGAGAACCGGCGACGGGTGCCGAAATCCGCCACCTGCAATTGCGCCAGTTCGTCTGCCGAGGCGTTGGCGGTCAGCCAGTCGAACTTGCGGTAGAGCTGCTCACGCGCTTGTTCGAGCACGGTTTCGCGGTAGCGATAGCGGTTGCGCACTTCGCTGACGATGGCCAGCAGGGGCACTTCGTAAAGGATCACATGCAGCCACGGCCCACGCAGGCGGATGAACAGCTCGCCGTTCTCGATGCCGGTGTGCACATAACGCAGGTTGAAGCGGAACAGCCCGAGAAAACGCAGGAAATCCGGTTTAAGGAAGGAGATGCGCTCAAGAAAACTCAGTTGATCGGCGCTCAGGCTCAGCTCGGCCAAACGCTCGATCTGATAGCGAATCTCCGCCAGATACGGGCGCAAATCTTCGCTGTTACGGCAACGAAACTCCCATTCGACTTCGACGTTGGGGTAGTTGTGCAGCACCGCCTGCATCATGGTCAGTTTGTAGAAGTCGGTGTCGAGCAGGTTCTGCACGATGCGATCGGCAAACACACTCTCGCTCATAACGGGTCTCCAGGTACGCCGCGCCGTTGCGCGGGCTCAATCAGTGGCGCTAGTGGCGCATATCAGCGGTGGGGATTGCCAGTGCTTTTTTGCTTTCAGGGGAAAGATCCTCTGATGGTATACATCTCAGCCCACAGAACTTATACGTTTTCGGTTGCACCTCCAGCGCGGCTTGAATGACCTGTTCAAGTCGGTCACCGCTTTTTAAGTAGTCAGCCAATAGAGAGTGTTTTGGTATTAAATTGATTTCAACTGCTTTAATCAAAGCGGCTCTGAGCATTTCGTGGGTGACGATTTTATACATGAATGACACCGCCTTTGAAGGTGATCTGTTCCAGCGTGTCGACGCCGTCCTGAAGTAATACGTAAGCCGGAAGTATCAGTCTATAAAAGTCAGAATCATTGGTGCCTTTAATGGTAACTAAAGTGAATGACTCCAAGAGTCCGGTGGCGGCGCGAATTCTGAAACAGGCATCTTCAAATAATTGGTTGGGCGTGGCGTGTGAATCTATGAAGTATGTAGGGTTATTGGTTGCATTTGCTTTTAGGGGGCAAAAACGATTCATGAGGTAAAGTCCTTCCGTTTGTTTTAGGCGTGACAGATCGAAGGGTTTATAGTTCTTTAGATATGATGTTTGCAGTGTGTTGGTGTAGTTGCTGCAAAGCCATTAATTGTTTTAATGGCTTTGCACCTGCCCGGTCTAAGCCTGTATGGGCTGTTTGCTTACGCTTGAGGAAAGAGCGGGTTCGCTACGAATCATTGTGCCTGAGCCGTCGTGCTGCGGCGGCCACGCTAAAGGATCAAGATCCAGATCAAGGAATTTGCTTGGGTCGAACACAGGCGTCTTGATGCCAGCACGGCGTTGTTCGTCGTAGTCGCGCAGAACACGCATGCTGATGTTGAAGAGCAGAAACATGGCTACCAGGTTGACAAGCGCCAGCAGCGTCATGGTGATGTCTGCAAAAGCCAGAACAGTCGACAGATCTTCGACGGAGCCCCAGAACACCAATATCAACACAAGCACACGATAGAAAATCAGCATTTTTCGAGGTTCATCCAACATGAACCGCAGGCTGTTTTCTCCCAAGTAATAGTTGTAAAGCATTGCCGTGAATACGAATAAGGCAAGCACCACGCTGATAAACATCCGTCCCCATTCCCCGACGATGGCTGCCAGCGAGTTTTGTGCCAGAGCAATCCCGTCACCTTCAAATCCCGGTGTGTAGAACCCTGATAGCAAAATCAGGAGCGCAGTACAGGTGCAGATTACGAATGTATCGATGAACACACTCAGTGCTTGTACCGCGCCTTGTGCAACCGGGTGGTCGATCTTCGCGACTGAGGCGACATTGGGAGCACTGCCCAGTCCTGCCTCGTTGGAAAAAACACCGCGTCTGACACCCATGATGATTGCGCTGCCCACCAATCCACCAAACGCCTGATCCAGACCGAATGCGCTTTTGATGATGGTCATCAGCATTGCCGGAACCTGATCGAACTGCAGAACGATCACATAGGCTGTTACGCCGACGTAGGCGAGAACCTTTATAGGAACCAGAAGGTCGGCTACTGCCGCGATACGTTTTATCCCGCCTACGAAGACAGCTCCCAGCATGAAAGAAATTGCGAGCCCCGACCACATAGGCGGCAGGCCAAACGCATTTTTTAGCGAGTGTGATACGGCATGGGACTCGAGACCATTGATTGCAAAACCAAAGGTCACCAGCAATAACACGGCCGCGACCAACCCGAGCCAGCGCTTGTCCAGACCGTGCTGGATGTACCAGGACGGCCCACCTCGATACAGGCCTTTGCCATCGCTACGTTTATAGAGTTGTCCCAACGTGCATTCGAAGAAGCTGCTCGACATGCCCAGAAGAGCGGTCATCCACATCCAGAACACTGCACCGGGTCCACCCATGCTCACTGCAATCCCCACCCCGACGATATTGCCGGTACCGACACGTCCGGCAAGGCTGAGTGTCAGCGCCTGAAATGAACTCAATTGATGGCTGTCGGTATGCCAACTGCCCCGCAAAATACCGAACACATGGGGGAAGTATCTGAGCTGGACAAATCCTGAGCGGACAGTGAAATAGACTCCCAGTCCAAGAACCAAAGGTATCAATACCTTGCTCGACAGAAAGTCGTTGATGACGTCTAGCATTCGAAGCTCCTTGCTATTTAGAGTGCTGGCGAATTAATGGTGTTGTCAGTCCTGAAGCCTTTCAGGACTCGTAATATCCAGCCGTATTTCAATTGATGCAATTTCGCAAGTTGCTTAAATGTGATGCGAGTTGCTGCTATGGTTGCTGTCTCTTGATTTTTGTTGAGTCGGTCTATGTGCGAGTTTTTTTCTGCTAACTTGAGGCTGCTGTGTAGTCACTACAGATCTGTCGCGGAAGTTTGTAGGAAACTTCGAATTAATCGTGGGCAATTCAATAAGTATCTATGTGGGAAAAGCATCCCCACACCTTTCAACCTCAAGCGAATCTGCGACTTTTTTGGCGTGGAAGCGTTTGAAATAGCGCTGCCATCGGAGCAATTCGTTGCCTTGATTGACGTTAGGGCCAATAAAAATCAGGCCTCGGGGGAGGTGAGAGCATCACGGATCATGCATGAACACCTGCGCGAACAGTCCTCACCTGAGCTGAAAGCCCACAGCGGTTATTACTACGAGTATTACAACGCAATGACTGAGCCCGGCTCTATTCTGTGTTCGCTTGTGCATGTACGGGAGGAGGGTGACGACGTTGTCTATGAGCGAAACGAGCGCTTACAGATCGCCGGGGTTGGCGATGATTTCGAGACGTATCGATATTTGGGTGTTGCCTATTACCTGCGCGATCGCTTGTTTTTCGTCGATTATGAATCGCTGACGTCAAACGAGATCAGCCAAACCATCCTCATCCCAAGTTTCAAAAGCTGTATCACTCGGCTCAATGGTTTGAAGCTTGGGGTTTCTGCAGCCGATCATCGTGCTCCTTCATGTTCAAGGGTTGTCTGGGAGTATCTCGGGCAGGAAATCAATCGGGCCGATGCCTATCGGCGCGTAAGGTTGTACAAGGCCAATGATTGCGCTATCGACGCCGATCTGCGCGCACGCCTTGCTCAAGCTCAGGTTGTGGACGGTCTGTTTGTTATTGCCTGACCCCGTCCGTGTAGGAGCTGGCGCAGGGAATGGGATCAGGGGCTATCGATCTGTTCCAGCATCCACTTCACAAAATCGCGCACCTTGGGCACTTCCGCCGAGTGTTCCGGGTAGGCCAGGTAATAGGCGTCGGTGCTGGGCATTGCATGCTGCCAGGGAATGACCAGTTTGCCGTCGGCCAATTCCTCTTCCACCAGAAACCTCGGCAATAGCGCTACACCGCAGCCGACTTGTGCGGCGCGGATGCACATATAAAAGGTTTCGAAACGCGGCCCGTGGTAGCTGTGCTCGGTCTGGTAACCCTGATTGTCGAACCAGTCGTGCCAGGCCTGTGGGCGCGACGCATTTTGCAGCAGCACCAGATCGGTGAGTTGCGTCGGGTCAGTGAACGGTGTTTGCGGCAGGCTGCCCGGCGCGCAGACCGGCACAAGCTCTTCGCCGAACAGCTTCAGGGATTCAGTGCCGGGCCGCGAACTCTGGCCGAAATAGAACGCCAGATCACTGCGCCCTTGCAGCAAATCATCGGCTTCCTGCTCGTTGCACAGATCCAGATGAATCGACGGATGGCGCAAACGCCAGCCCTTCAGGCGCGGCACCAGCCAGCGAGCGCCGAAGGTCGATGGCGTCGAGACGCGCAGGACTTCGGTCTCACCGCCGTAGGAGCGCAGGTAATGGGTCGACATCTCTACCTGTGTGAGGATTTTTCTGACTTCGACCAAGTACAAATCCCCGGCGGGCGTCATCTGCAAACGGCGACGCACGCGACGAAACAACAAGTGCTGCAACAATTCCTCAAGCTGCGCGACCTGTTTGCTGACAGCGCTCTGCGTCAGGTTCAGCTCCTCGGCGGCGCGGGTGAAACTCAAGTGCCGGGTCACGGCCTCGAAGCACTGCAACGCGGTGATCGATGGCAAGTGGCGTTTGTTCAGCATGGCGGATCCTTTTCTTGTCTTTCTATGCTCAGCATGAATAAACGGAATGATATCTCGCGTAAAGGTCGTTTGTTGCCTTGCCGTTGGGACGCTACAACTAAAGGCCTGCCCGGTCGTGAAAAAGCGGCCGCACACATTCAGTTTTTTGCTTGAGGAGTGACCCATGGTTGCCGCATTGCTTGATCGTCTTGGTGTAAACCCGGCCCTTTATCAGAACGGCAAAGTGCCGGTGCATTCGCCGATCGACGGCAGCCGGATTGCCGCCGTGAACTGGGAAGGCGCGGCTGAAGTCGAGCAGCACATCAGTCGCGCAGATCATGCGTTCGAGGCGTGGCGCAAGGTGCCGGCGCCGCGTCGCGGGGAACTGGTGCGTCAATTCGGCGAAGTGCTGCGTGAATACAAAACCGATCTCGGCGAACTGGTGTCGTGGGAAGCCGGCAAGATTACTCAGGAAGGCCTGGGTGAAGTGCAGGAGATGATCGACATCTGCGACTTCGCCGTCGGTCTGTCGCGCCAGTTATACGGTTTGACCATTGCTTCCGAGCGCCCGGGCCACCACATGCGTGAGACCTGGCATCCGCTGGGCGTGGTCGGGGTGATCAGTGCGTTCAACTTCCCGGTCGCGGTGTGGGCGTGGAACACCACGCTGGCGCTGGTTTGCGGTAACCCGGTGGTGTGGAAACCGTCGGAGAAAACCCCGCTGACGGCACTGGCGTGCCAGGCCCTGTTTGATCGCGTGGTGAAGAATTTCACTGACGCCCCGGCGAACCTCTGCCAGGTGATCATCGGTGGCCGTGACGCCGGTGAAGCCCTTGTCGACGACCCGCGTGTGGCGCTGATCAGCGCCACCGGTAGCACGCGCATGGGCCGCGAAGTGGCGCCGAAAGTCGCTGCACGATTCGCCCGCAGCATCCTTGAGCTGGGCGGCAACAACGCGATGATCCTCGGCCCAAGCGCTGATCTGGACATGGCGGTGCGCGCGATTCTGTTCAGCGCGGTCGGCACTGCCGGTCAGCGTTGCACCACGCTGCGTCGCTTGATCGCCCACGAATCGGTCAAAGAAGAAATCGTCACCCGCCTCAAGGCGGCTTACGCCAAAGTGCGCATCGGTCATCCGCTGGAAGGCAATCTGGTGGGCCCGCTGATCGACAAGCACAGTTTCGAGAACATGCAGGATGCGCTGGAGCAGGCATTGAGCGAGGGCGGTCGCGTGTTTGGCGGCAAGCGTCAACTGGAGGATCAATTCCCCAACGCCTACTACGTTTCGCCGGCCATCGTTGAAATGCCGGAGCAGAGTGATGTGGTGTGCAGCGAAACCTTCGCGCCGATCTTGTATGTGGTTGGCTACAGCGATTTCCAGGAAGCGCTGCGTTTGAACAACGCGGTGCCACAAGGTCTGTCGTCGTGCATTTTCACCACGGACGTGCGTGAGGCCGAGCAGTTCATGTCGGCAGTCGGCAGTGACTGCGGCATCGCCAACGTCAACATCGGCCCCAGCGGCGCGGAAATCGGCGGCGCGTTTGGTGGCGAGAAAGAGACCGGCGGTGGTCGTGAGTCGGGCTCGGATGCGTGGCGCGCCTACATGCGTCGTCAGACTAATACCGTGAACTACTCGCTGGAATTGCCGTTGGCGCAGGGCATCACCTTCGACTGATACCTTCAGTCAGATGGATAACCCCTTGTGGGAGCGGGCTTGCTCGCGAAGGTGTCGGGTCAGTCGACTTAGACGTTGTCTGATATACCGCTTTCGCGAGCAAGCCCGCTCCCACATTGTTGAACAGTGTGTTTGTTAGGTTTCTGTTGGAGTCTGGCAATGCCGTTACGCGAAGAATGTCTGTGGGAAAAACTCACGCCGCAAAGGCCCGATAACACCGCGCTCAAGGGTGAGGTCAACGTCGATGTCTGCGTGATCGGTGCCGGGTTTACCGGGTTGTCGGCGGCGCTGCATCTGTTGGAGAAAGGCAAGAGCGTTTGCGTGCTGGAAGCCCATCGCGCCGGTCACGGCGGTTCCGGTCGCAACGTCGGATTGGTCAACGCCGGTATGTGGATCCCGCCGGACGAGATCGAAGCCGGGTTCGGCGAAGCCGTTGGCAGCCAGCTAAACCGCATGCTCGGTGCGGCGCCGGCGCTGGTGTTCAGCCTTGTGGATAAGTACAACATCGATTGCCAGTTGCGCCGCGAAGGCACCCTGCACATGGCACACAACGCCAAGGGGGAGGCGGATCTGCGCAGTCGTGAGCAACAATGGAAACGCCGTGGTGCCCCCGTCGAATTGCTGACCGGCAAGGCTTGCGAGCAAGCCACCGGCACACAGAAAATTGCTGCTGCGTTGCTCGACCGTCGCGCGGGGACGCTTAATCCGATGGCCTATGTCACCGGGCTGGCGAATGCGGTGATGGGGCTCGGCGGGCAGATGTTCGATCACTCCCCGGTCACTCGTCTCGAGCGTGTGGGCCCGAAATGGTCGGTACAGACCGAACAGGGTTCGGTGCTGGCCGAGCAGGTTGTCATTGCCTCCAACGCCTACACCGAAGGCGACTGGACCGAGCTCAAGCGCAATTTCTTTCCCGGTTTTTACTATCAGGTTGCCTCGGTGCCTTTGAGCGAAGACGCCGCACAGCAGATCCTTCCGGGCGGGCAGGGCTCGTGGGATACCCGGCAAGTGCTCAGCAGCATCCGCCGCGACAAAGACGGGCGGTTATTGCTTGGCAGTCTCGGTAATGGCAATCAGAAACCGACCTGGTTCCTCAAGGCCTGGGCCGACCGGGTGCAGCAGCATTACTTCCCCAATCTGAAGCCGGTCGAGTGGGAGTGCACCTGGACCGGGCGCATCGCTTTTACGCCCGATCACTTGATGCGTCTGTTCGAGCCGGCACCGGGACTGGTGGCAGTCACCGGTTACAACGGCCGGGGTGTGACCACGGGCACGGTGGTCGGCAAAGCCTTCGCCGACTATCTGTGTAACGGTAATCCTCAAGCCCTGCCGATTCCCTTTGCACCGATGCAGCCCCTGTCTGGCGCGGGGTTGCGTAGTTGCCTGTACGAGGCCGGATTCTCGCTGTATCACGCGGGCCAGTGCCTGCGCATTGTCATTTGAATGTTGAAAGATGTTGCGTAACGCGGCGCTTTTGCGCGTAGCGACTAGCCTGTAATGGTGCGGGTTGTAGCAGTCCCGCACCAGCAGTGTGCAGTTCGGTGACGCGAGCGGTTACAGGCTGGTTGCACGTCGTTTGGTGCCGCGGTTGCAATGATGGCGCACGCGGGTTGCGCCTGAAATTTTAAAAGGTTTCACCTTCCGCGGTTTAGACGGTTGCACGCCCAATGAAAATGGGAACGAAACAGTCGAAATAACAAGAAAGCAGCGACTTTTTGAAGAATAAAAAACCGATGGCACGGCCCTTGCTCTGAGCATTCAGTGAAATGAAGTCGCAGTGCCAACTAAAAAAAACCTTGGAGCACCACCTCATGTCCCAGACGTTTTACAAGAAAGGCTTTCTGGCCCTCGCAGTGGCTACTGCGTTGGGTGTTTCTGCGTTTGCTCAGGCTGACATCAAAATCGGCGTAGCGGGTCCAATGACGGGCGCCAACGCGGCATTTGGCGAGCAGTACATGAAGGGCGCCCAGGCGGCAGCCGATGCGGTCAACGCGGCCGGTGGCGTCAACGGGGAGAAAATCGTTCTGGTCAAGGGCGATGACGCCTGCGAACCGAAGCAGGCTGTGACGGTCGCCAAGGACCTCACCAACCAGAAAGTCGCCGGCGTGGTCGGTCACTTCTGCTCCTCTTCGACCATTCCAGCGTCGGAAATCTACGACGAAGCCGGCATTATTGCGATCACCCCGGGCTCCACCAACCCGCAAGTGACCGAGCGCGGCCTGAGCGCCATGTTCCGTATGTGCGGACGTGACGACCAGCAGGGCATCGTCGCCGGCGACTACATTGTCGACGTGCTCAAGGGCAAAAAAGTTGTTGTTCTGCACGACAAGGACACCTACGGCCAAGGTCTGGCTGACGCCACCAAGGCTCAGCTGATCAAGCGCGGCGTGACTCCGGTTCTTTACGAGGGCCTGACCCGGGGCGAAAAAGACTTCAGCACCATCGTGACCAAAATCCGTGGCGCTGGCGCCGACGTCGTCTATTTCGGTGGTCTGCACCCGGAAGCCGGTCCTCTGGTTCGCCAACTGCGTGAACAGGGCTTGAAAGACGTCAAGTTCATGTCCGACGACGGCATTGTGACCGACGAACTGGTGACCACCGCCGGTGGCCCGCAATTCGTCGATGGCGTCCTGATGACTTTCGGCGCCGACCCGCGTCTGCTGCCAGACAGCAAGGCGGTCGTCGATGCGTTCCGCAAGGCCGGCACCGAGCCTGAAGGCTACACCCTCTACGCTTACGCCTCTGTACAAGCCCTGGCTGCAGCCTTCAACGGCGCCAAGTCCAACGACGGCGAAAAAGCGGCTGTATGGCTGAAGAAAAACCCGGTCAAGACCGTCATGGGCGAGAAATCCTGGGACGCCAAGGGCGACCTGAAAGTCTCCGACTACGTGGTTTACGAATGGGACAAGGACGGCAAATACCACCAGCTGGAAAAACAGAAGTAAGGGCTGACGCGATCACCTGAACGCCATAAACCCCTGTGGGAGCGGGCAAGCCCGCTCCCACAGGAGGCGGTGGCGATAGGTAAATCGCGCTCTGACATTGCTCCGACGTAAATCTGTATTTTCCCTAGAAGAGCCGCACGCCTCAGGTGTGCAGGTTCTCACTGCGTGAGATTGCGTTATGGATGGTATTTTCCTGCAGCAACTGGTCAACGGCCTGACCCTCGGGTCGGTCTATGGCCTGATCGCCATCGGCTACACAATGGTCTACGGCATCATTGGCATGATCAACTTCGCCCACGGCGAGGTTTACATGATTTCCGCTTACCTGGCGGCAATCAGTCTGGCTCTGCTGGCTTACTTCGGTATCGAATCCTTCCCACTGCTGATGCTCGGCACGCTGATCTTCACCATCGTCGTCACGGCGGTCTATGGCTGGGTCATCGAGCGTGTAGCCTACAAACCCCTGCGTAACTCCACCCGACTGGCACCGCTGATCAGCGCCATCGGTATTTCCCTGATCCTGCAAAACTATGCACAGATCGCCCAAGGCGCGAAGCAACAAGGCGTGCCGACCCTGCTGACCGGTGCCTTGCGTGTCGACATCGGCACCGGCTTCGTGCAACTGACTTACACCAAGATCTTCATTCTGGTCGCGGCGTTCGTGGGCATGGGCCTGCTGACCTACGTGATCAAGTACACCAAACTCGGTCGTATGTGCCGCGCGACCCAACAAGACCGCAAGATGGCTTCGATCCTGGGGATCAACACCGACCGGGTGATTTCCTACGTGTTCATCATCGGTGCGGCCATGGCGGCGCTGGCGGGCGTACTGATCACCATGAACTACGGCACGTTCGACTTCTATGCCGGTTTCATCATCGGCATCAAGGCGTTCACCGCCGCGGTGCTTGGCGGGATCGGTTCATTGCCCGGTGCGATGCTCGGCGGGATCATCCTCGGGATCTCCGAGTCGCTGTTCTCCGGCCTGGTCAACTCCGACTACAAAGACGTGTTCAGCTTCTCGCTGCTCGTACTTGTTCTGGTCTTCCGGCCGCAGGGCCTGTTGGGCCGTCCTCTTGTGTCGAAGGTGTAAGCGATGTCTTCAACCACTCAAAAAAACATCGATATCAAAAAAAGCCTGGTTGAGTCGATTCTTGCCGGCCTCATTGCCTTGGTCGTGTTTGGCCCGATTGTCGGCGTCGTACTCGACGGCTACAGTTTCAACCTCGAATCGACCCGTGTGGCGTGGATTATCGCCATCGTCATGGTTGGCCGATTTGCCCTCAGCCTGTTCCTGCAAACGCCCAAGGGGCTGAAGATTCTCGACGGATTCGAGAGCACCAGTTCCGGCGTGCATGTGCTGCCAGCCGATCACAAATCAAGCCTGCGCTGGATCATCCCGTTACTGATTCTGCTGGCCGTGGCCGTGCCGTTCTTCTCTAACTCCTACCTGCTTGGCGTGGTCATCCTCGGGTTGATTTACGTGTTGCTGGGCTTGGGCCTGAACATCGTGGTGGGCCTGGCCGGTTTGCTCGATCTGGGTTACGTGGCGTTCTACGCCATCGGTGCCTACGGGCTGGCGCTGGGTTACCAGTATCTCGGTCTGGGCTTCTGGACCGTGCTGCCGCTGGCGGCGATCACGGCTGGCCTTGCCGGCTGTATCCTCGGTTTCCCGGTCTTGCGCCTGCATGGCGACTATCTGGCAATCGTGACCCTGGGCTTCGGTGAAATCATTCGTCTGATCCTCAACAACTGGTTGTCCCTGACGGGCGGCCCGAATGGCATGTCGGCACCGCTGCCGACCTTTTTCGGTCTGGAGTTCGGCAAACGGGCGAAGGAGGGTGGGATACCGTTTCACGAGTTCTTCGGCATCGCCTACAACTCTGACGTGAAGTATTACTTCATTTACGCGGTGTTGTTCCTGGTGGTGCTGGCCGTGCTGTACATCAAGCATCGTCTGGTGAAGATGCCGGTCGGCCGCGCCTGGGAAGCTTTGCGTGAAGATGAAATCGCTTGCCGTGCGATGGGCCTGAACCACGTACTGGTCAAACTGTCGGCGTTCACCATCGGTGCGTCGACGGCCGGTCTGGCCGGTGTGTTTTTCGCGACCTACCAAGGTTTCGTCAACCCGACCTCGTTTACCTTCTTCGAGTCGGCGCTGATCCTGGCCATTGTCGTGCTCGGCGGCATGGGCTCGACCATCGGTGTGGTGATTGCGGCGTTCGTGCTCACGGTGGCCCCGGAACTGCTGCGCGGCTTCGCCGAATATCGCGTGCTGCTGTTCGGCATCCTGATGGTGTTGATGATGATCTGGCGACCACGAGGGCTGATCCGCATCAGCCGTTCCGGGGTCACTCCACGCAAAGGTGCCATTCACTACGAGAGGACTGCGCCATGAGTGAAGTCGTACTCTCTGTTGAAAAACTGATGATGCATTTTGGTGGCATCAAGGCGTTGAGCGATGTCAGCCTGAAGGTCAAACGCAATTCGATCTTCGCGCTGATCGGCCCCAATGGCGCCGGCAAGACCACGGTGTTCAACTGCCTGACCGGGTTCTACAAAGCCTCCGGTGGCAAGATCGAACTCAATGTGCGCGGCCAGAAGACCAACGTCATTCAATTGCTGGGCGAGTCGTTCAAACCGACCGATTTCGTTTCGCCGAAAAGCTTCCTCAGCCGTCTGTACTACAAGATGTTCGGTGGCACCCATCTGGTGAACCGCGCAGGCCTGGCCCGCACGTTCCAGAACATTCGCCTGTTCAAGGAAATGTCGGTACTGGAAAACCTGCTGGTGGCCCAGCACATGTGGGTCAACCGCAACATGCTGGCCGGCATCCTCAACACCAAGGGCTATCGCAAATCCGAAAGCGACGCGCTCGATTGTGCGTTCTATTGGCTGGAAGTGGTCGATCTGGTGGACTGCGCCAACCGTCTGGCCGGTGAGCTCTCCTACGGCCAGCAACGCCGACTGGAGATCGCCCGGGCCATGTGCACACGGCCGCAGATCATCTGTCTCGACGAACCGGCCGCCGGCCTCAACCCTCAGGAAACCGAAGCGCTGAGCGCGATGATCCGGCTGCTGCGCGACGAGCACGATCTGACCGTGGTGCTGATCGAACACGACATGGGCATGGTCATGAGCATTTCCGACCACATTGTGGTGCTGGACCACGGTATCGTTATCGCCGAGGGCGGGCCCGAAGCCATCCGTAATGATCCAAAAGTGATTGCCGCCTATCTGGGCGCCGACGAAGAGGAGCTGGTATGACTCAACCGATCCTCGAACTCAAAGACCTCGACGTGTTCTACGGTCCGATCCAGGCACTCAAGGGTGTTTCGCTGCAGATCAATGAAGGCGAAACCGTCAGCCTGATTGGCTCCAACGGCGCGGGCAAGTCGACGTTGCTGATGTCGATCTTCGGCCAGCCGCGAGCGGCGAGCGGGCAGATCCTCTATCAAGGCGTCGACATTACCCACAAGTCTTCGCACTACATCGCCTCCAACGGCATCGCGCAGTCGCCAGAAGGACGACGGGTGTTCCCCGACATGACCGTCGAGGAAAACCTGTTGATGGGCACCATCCCGATTGGCGACAAACACGCCAAAGAGGATATGCAGCGCATGTTCACGCTGTTTCCACGGCTTGAAGAACGGCGCAATCAGCGAGCGATGACCATGTCTGGCGGCGAACAGCAGATGCTCGCCATCGCCCGCGCGTTGATGAGCCGGCCGAAGTTGTTGCTGCTCGATGAGCCGAGCCTGGGCCTGGCGCCGATTGTGGTGAAGCAGATTTTCGCCACTCTGCGCGAGCTGGCGAAAACCGGCATGACCATTTTCCTCGTCGAGCAGAACGCCAACCATGCGCTGAAGCTGTCGGATCGGGCGTATGTGATGGTCAACGGCGAGATTCGCCTCACGGGTACGGGGAAAGAGTTGCTGGTGAACGAGGAGGTGCGTAACGCCTATCTGGGCGGGCACTGAGTTATCCCCAGATACACACAGCCCCGGCGACGCAAGTCCCGGGGCTTTTTCATTCCTCGAACCACCACAGCCCCTTGTGGGCGCAAGCTCGCTCCCGCAGTTGATATGCGCAAGTTCCAGAATTGTGGAAAACAAATTCCCCAACCTGCCAAAGCGCGACATATAGACGCTGCAATTGGCTGTTTTTCCACAGTTTTGACTTGTCCCCGTTTGCTGTGGAGCCGGCTGTGAATAACGTGGTAGTAGCTGGCTGCGAGCCTTTGAAACCGTGGCTTTCAGGCGTGTGATTGTTTTTTGATCAGGCTTTTTTGCGTGAGTGACAGACGCCGTTGTCAACCTTTTTATGGGGCGTGTATTGCCGTCGACCCGAGGTTGGTCAGGCTGTGGATAAGTCTGTGATTAAACTCTGGAAAGACTCCGCTAAGCGGCGTAATGACTGGCTTCGCGCAATCATCGCGGTGACTGCTCGGTCGTGCAAAATGCCATGTCCCGCACATCTGCCGCTTCAGGGTCAAGCAAAAAACTTTCTATTCGTCCCGCAAAGCCTTGTGTGGCGAGGCTTTACGCGTTTCCACTTGCCCCCGGAAACTGTGGAAGGGCCTGTGGATAAGGTGCGTGCACATGGCTACAAGCCACGTTCGCTATAGCGTTGGCGCTGCTGGTTGTTTTTTGCACAGTTCGCGAGTGTTGCTCGTGATTGCGAGGCCGGGCATGCTGCCACCTGATTTTCTATTTCAAGGGCTGCCTTGGCGGCCGAAGCAAGGAGAACACGATGTCCAACACCCTGTTTATCACTGGCGCGACGTCCGGTTTTGGTGAAGCCTGTGCCCGCCGTTTTGCCGAGGCTGGCTGGAAACTGGTGCTGACCGGCCGTCGTGAAGAACGCCTCAATGCCCTGTGCGCCGAACTGTCCAGGCAAACCGAAGTGCATGGCCTGGTGCTCGATGTGCGTGATCGCAAGGCGATGGAGGCGGCGATTGCCAACCTGCCGCCATCGTTCGCCAAGCTGCGTGGCCTGATCAACAACGCCGGTCTGGCGCTGGGCGTCGACCCTGCGCCGAAATGCGATCTGGATGACTGGGACACGATGGTCGACACCAACGTCAAAGGCCTGATGTACGCCACGCGTTTGCTGCTGCCGCGCCTGATCGCCCACGGTCGTGGCGCTGGCATCGTCAATCTTGGTTCTATCGCCGGCAACTATCCGTATCCGGGCAGCCATGTGTACGGCGCGACCAAGGCGTTCGTTAAGCAGTTCTCGCTGAACCTGCGTTGCGACTTGCAGGGCACGGGTGTGCGGGTCAGCAACATTGAGCCGGGGCTGTGTGAAAGCGAGTTTTCGCTGGTGCGTTTTGCCGGCGATCAGGAGCGTTACAACGCGACCTACGCCGGTGCCGAGCCGATCCAGCCGCAGGACATCGCCGAGACGATTTTCTGGGTCATGAATGCGCCGGCGCACATCAACATCAACAGCCTTGAGCTGATGCCGGTGAGCCAGACCTGGGCGGGTTTTGCCATCGAGCGCAACAAGGTTTAGAGCCAGCAGCCTGTGCCGAGCGAGCACGCTTGGCACAGGTCACAGGCAGCCCATCAACGAAGATAGGCCGCCAGTCCGCTGTAGCAGGTCGCAAGGTGATAGGGCGTGGTCGAAGGCATGTCCTTGCGGCTGACGTCACCTTGTTCATCGCGGCACTCATGCCAGCCACCGGCATGCAGAAAGCGCTGTTGCAATGCTTGCAATTGATGCAGCACCACAGCCTCGCTGTCGGGGCGTAAGGTCAGCGCCCGCAGATATTCGGCCTGCGCCCAGATCCGTTGAGTCGAATCTTTCGGGCGTCCGTCCAGTTCCAGATCAAGCATCGCCCGCACGGCGCCGCACGGCTGCTGCACACCGAATTGCTCGGTAAACGCGAACGCCTTGTCCAGCGCCGAATGCAGTTTCGAGCCGCGCAACAGCGCCGAGGATTGCAGCAGGAAGTACCACTCGAACTGGTGCCCCGGCTCGTACCAGTTATCCACAGCCCCGAGCGGTTTCTCCATCAACACGCCATGTTGTGGATCGATGAACCGCTTGTGCATGGCTGTGCATAACTCAACGAGCGCTTGTTGCGTTGCCGCGTCTTCACGCACTGACAAGGTCGCGAGAAAGGCTTCGGCCAAGTGCATCAGCGGGTTCTGCAACGGGCCGGTTTGCAGGGTGATCCAGTCGCGCTCAAGGCACGCTTCGTACAAGCCGTCACCGGTCGCAAAACGGCGGCCGATGATTTCCAGTGCGGCATTGAGCGTCGACTCCACCAGCGGCTCACGGGACTTGTCCCAGTAATGTGCGCAGGCGAACAGGATAAAGGCGTGGGTATAGAGATCCTTGCGCTGATCCAGCGGTTTGCCCTGTGGATCAATGCTGTAGAACCAGCCGCCATGTTCGCCATCGTGGAAGTGTCGTTGCAGCGAGCGAAACAGCGCGGCCGCGCGATCTTCGGCGTTATCCACAACCCCGATCAGGCTGGAAAACAGATATAGCTGTCGCGCGCAGGCCATCGCCCGATAGCGTTGCGGTGGCAGCGGCTGATGCGCGGCGTCCAGCGCCTCGTAAGGCAGCGCCATGTCGGCGTTCCAGCCCGGGCCTTGCCAGAGGGGCACGATCACGTTGACGAAATGCTGTTGCACGTCGCTGAACAGGGCGGTCAATTCAGGCAGGGACTTGGAGCGGGAAGCGAGGGGCATGGGCGGACGTCGTCACGGCTGGGGCGATTGCGCGACATGGTAGCAGACAGCATGGGGGGAGCGATGCGGTGTCTGATCGGCCGTCTTCGCGAGCAAGCCCGCTCCCACCATGGATTTAGGGTAAACACAAAACCTGTGGGCTTGCTCGCGAAGGGGCCTGCTCAGGCGATAGAAATCAACCGGCCAGCAACCACGCACCCGTCACCGCCGAAGCAGCACCCGCCAGGCGCACCAGCGGCGCAGCAGCCTGAGGCAGAAAACGAACCACCGCATAACCAGCGGCATGCAGCGCAGCGGTCGCCGCCACAAATCCCGTCGCATACGCCCAGGGACTCGACATGTCCGGCAACTCCAGGCCATGCGCGACACCATGGAACAGCGCAAACAACGCCGTCGCCGCCACCGCCATCACCAATGGCGGACGCACCGCCAGCGCAACCGCCAGGCCCAGCGCCAGCACCGACGCCGCAATCCCGCTTTCCAGTGCCGGCAACTCCAGCCCTTCAAAACCGAGCATGCCGCCGATCAACATGGTGCCGACGAAGGTGCACGGCAGCGCCCAACGCGCCGCGCCTTGCTGCTGAGCCGCCCACAAACCGACGGCAATCATCGCCAGCAAATGATCGAGGCCGCCCATCGGATGGCTGATACCCGCGATCAAGCCACTGTCGCCATGCCCTGGGTGAGCAAAGGCCAGCGCGGGGGTCAGCAGCAGCGCCAGGGCGCCCAGAATACGTTTGAATGTCATGGATAAGCTTCCTTGTTGATAAGTGAATCAGGCTGCGGTCAGCAGGCCCTGGCGTTCGATGAAGGCGATGATCGCTTCCAGGCCCTGACCGGTTTTCTGGTTGCTGAACACAAACGGCTTGCCGTTGCGCATGCGTTTTGTGTCGCTGTCCATCATGTCCAGCGAGGCGCCGACCAGCGGGGCGAGATCGATCTTGTTGATCACCAGCAGGTCGGACTTGCAAATACCCGGCCCGCCCTTGCGCGGCAGCTTGTCGCCGGCCGAAACATCGATCACGTAGATCGTCAGGTCGGACAGTTCCGGGCTGAACGTCGCCGAAAGATTGTCGCCGCCGGACTCCACCAGAATCAGATCCAGCCCCGGGAAGCGTCGGTTCAGTTGATCGACCGCTTCGAGGTTGATCGAGGCGTCCTCGCGGATCGCCGTGTGCGGGCAGCCACCGGTTTCCACGCCGATGATCCGCTCCGGTGCCAGGGCTTCATTGCGCACCAGAAAATCGGCGTCTTCGCGGGTATAGATGTCATTGGTGACCACGGCGAGGTTGTAGCGCTCGCGCAGTGCCAGACACAGGGCCAGGGTCAATGCGGTTTTGCCGGAACCGACCGGGCCGCCGATACCGACGCGCAGAGGTTGTGTGTTCATATGCTTCTCCAAAATAACGGGCCCTAGGAACGGAACAGGCGGCTGTACTGGCGCTCATGGGCCATGCACGCCAAGGACAGACCGAACGCGGCGCTGCCGATGTGTTCGGGGTTGATTCGGGTGGCGTCCTGCTGTGCCTGTTGCAGCAGCGGCAGCAGTTCGCTGGTCAGGCGCTGGGCGGCTTGCTGGCCCAGCGGCAGGGTTTTCATCAGAACGGCCAGCTGGTTTTCCAGCCAGCTCCACAGCCACGCGGCGAGGGCGTCCTGCGGGCTGATGCCCCAGGCACGGGCGGCCAGCGCCCAGCCGAGGGCCAGATGCGGTTCGGTGCACTGCTCAAGAAAATCGCGTGCGGGTGCGTCCAGTTCCGGCAAGCCGTTGAGCAGTTGCTGCAACGAGTAACCCATCTGCCGGCTCTCCAGATGCAACTCGCGGGTCTCACGGCTGGCGCGGTGGGTTTCGCAGATCTGCAGCAGTTCGCCCCAGTTTTCATCCGCCGCGGCCTGACAATGGGCGAGCAGCAGCGGCGCTTCGAATCGGGCGAGGTTGAGCAGCAACTGATCACTGATCCAGCGGCGAGCGCTGTCCGGGTTGTTGACCCGGCCGTTATCCACCGCCATTTCCAGGCCTTGCGAATAGCTGTAGCCGCCAATCGGCAATTGCGGACTGGCCAGGCGCAACAGCGCCCAGGCCGGATTCACAGACGCACGCCGAACTGGTGGAGTTTGGGCGCGTAGTTGAAGTCTTCGTCGCCGTGGCGCGAATGGTGATGGCCGCCGCCGTAGGCACCGTGCTCCGGCTGGAACGGCGCTTCGATGGCTTCGACCTGCGCGCCGAGTTGCTCGAGCATCGCCTTGAGCACGTAATCATCGAGCAAACGCAGCCAGCCCTCGCCGACTTGCAGGGCAACGTGGCGATTGCCCAAGTGGTAAGCGGCGCGGGTCAGTTCAAAGGCATTGGCGCAGGTGACGTGCAGCAGTTGTTCGGGGCGGGCGCAAACTCGAACGATGCGTCCGTCTTCAGCCTGTAGGCATTCGCCGTCATACAGCGGTGCCTGACCGCGCTCCAAAAACAACCCGACGTCTTCACCTTCGGCACTGAAACAGCGCAAACGGCTTTTGCTCCGTGCTTCGAAGGTCAGGTGCAACTCGGCGGCCCAGAGGGGTTGAGGGTCGATTCTGCGATGAATCACCAGCATCGGAAAGCTTCCAGCAGTGGACAATACTCAGGCTAGAGCAAGGGGCTTGCCAATCGGACGAGATGTAGGAAATCCCTGTCGGAGCGTAGTGGATGTTTCAAGATGTTGCGGGAATTTGAGAGGTTTTGGTGCATGAAGATTTTTACATGCACCAAATGGAGGCCGAGACGCTGATCCAATTGTGGGAGGGGGCTTGCTCCCGAAAGCGGTGTGTCAGGCAGGCATGTTTCGACGGGCACACTGCATTCGGGAGCAAGCCCCCTCCCACAGGAGATGTATGACTATTTGGAGGGAGGAGGGTTATTCGGTACTGCCCAGCCCTTGCCAGTGCTTGAGACCGATAAAGATGAAGCGCAATTGCTGGGTGATCTTCGCCTGAGGCGTCAGATGCTCCGGCAAGGCTTCGGCGGGCGGGTCGATGATGTCCGGCAGGGTGGCGAAAACGGATTTGACGATCAGGTCGGCCATCACGCTCAGGCCGGCTGCGTCCAGGTGCTGAAGCTTGGGCATCAGCCCAAGGTCAGCCGCCAGGTCTGCGCTGATGTTTTCGCGCAAGCGGCCAATCGCCTGTCGCACCGGTTGCGAGCCGCCGTACTGCTCACGGGCCAGAAACAGAAATTGCGAACGGTTGGCGCTGACCACATCAAGAAAGATGCGCACCGACGCATCGATAATGCCGCCCATGACGAATTCGTTGTGGCGCACCAAGCGGATGGTCTCGCGGAAGGTCTGGCCGACTTCACTCACCAGCACCAAGCCCAATTCGTCCATATCGGCAAAATGCCGATAGAAACCGGTGGGCACGATTCCGGCGGTTTTCGTCACTTCGCGCAGGCTCAGGCTGCCGAATCCTCGGCCGCTTTCCATCAAGTGGCGGGCAGCGTCCATCAGGGCGTTGCGGGTCTGTTGTTTCTGTTCGGCGCGGGGCAGCATCGCAGGACGTGTTCTTTGGCAGGACAAGCGCCGCACTCTAGCAAATCGGCTTTATCGGCGTCGAACGGCAGCGGGGATGCAACGGAGGGAAATCGCGACTTCTTTAACGCTGTGGCTGAAAAGTCAAAAGCCCAATCGGGGAATTGGGCTTTTTTTCCAGGCCACCACGGGCTTAGCTTAAAGCGGCGTTGCGTTCGATCACACGGTCACCACCACCTTCGGCGAGCGCCTGGCCTTGTGGGGTTTTGTCGTAACCGTCTTCAACCAGGCCTTTTTGTTCGAGGCGGTTGCGACCGTTTTCGGCGAGCGCCTGGCCTTGTGGAGTTTTGTCGTAGCCATCTTCAGCCAGGGTCTGGCCTTGTGGCGTGCGGTCGGAACCGTCAGCAGCAACGGTCTGGCTGAACACGGAGTAGCTGGTTTTGACTTGTGGAGTCGCCTGTTCGGCAGCGGGCAGGGCGAAAGCAGTGCTGGCTAGCATCGACAGGGTAAGGCTGAGCAGTAATTGGCGTTTCATGATGGGTTGCTCCTTGGGAGGGCGATAAAGTGGGTACGAGGGCAATGCTACTCTCGATAAGTCGATATAAAAGTTCATAAACGCAATGGTAATAATCAACAGAATTGATTGTTCTGACGGGAGGCTCTAGAACGGGCCTTTCAGGGTGACGGTTTTGCACCTTGGTGGGTATTTTCGACCCACTCGCGCCTCACAAAAGTGCGGGGGGCGGTAACGCTGTTCGACCAATCGGTCAGATTTGCGTGGCTTTTTCCGCCCAGATCCGGCTTTCGATTAAACCTGCGGGCCTTTTGCCAGTCACAGAATTCATGAGGGCCGCTTTGGCCCGCCGTTTCAGCCGTTCGCCGTGATGTGGGCGTGCGGTCGTCATCAGGAGCTTTGTGCATGACGCGCACCGGAAAAATCTTCAGTTGGACCTTCGCCACCCTTGTGCTGCTCTTGGCCGTGCTGGTCCTGATCATCGTGTTCTTCGACTGGAACCGGATCAAACCGCCGCTCAATGCCAAAGTCTCGCAAGAACTGCATCGACCATTTGCCATTAACGGCAACCTGGCGGTGATCTGGCAGCGTGAACCGGATGAAGGGGGCTGGCGTGCCTGGATACCCTGGCCGCATGTGGTCGCCGAGGACTTGAGCCTGGGCAATCCGGGCTGGTCGAAGACGCCGCAGATGGTCACGCTCAAGCGCGTTGAGCTGCGCATCTCGCCTCTGGCGTTGTTGGCGCAACGTGTGGTCATCCCGCGCATCGACCTGACCGAGCCCAACGCTGAGCTGCAACGCCTGGCCGATGGCCGGGCCAACTGGACGTTCACGTTTGATCCCAAGGACCCGAATGCCGAACCGTCGAACTGGGTGGTCGATATCGGCGCCATCGGTTTCGACAAGGGTCATGTGACGCTTGATGATCAAACCCTCAAGACCAAGCTGGATGTGCTGATCGATCCGCTGGGCAAGCCGATTCCGTTCAGCGAAATCGTCGGTGATAAAGCCGCCAAAACCGCACAGGACAAGGGCGGCGCGCCACAAGACTACGCGTTCGCGTTGAAGGTCAAAGGCCAATATCACGGCCAGAACCTCACCGGCCAAGGCAAGATCGGCGGGTTGTTGGCGTTGCAGGACGCGAGCAAACCGTTCCCGCTGCAAGCCCAGGCGAAAATCGGCGACACCCGCATTGAATTGGCCGGCACCCTGACCGACCCGCTCAACCTCGGCGCCCTCGACCTGCGCCTGAAACTGGCCGGTGCCAGCCTCGGCAACCTCTACCCGCTGACCGGCGTGACCCTGCCGGATACGCCCCCGTATGCAACCGACGGCCATCTGATCGCCAAGCTGCATGACGCGGCGGGCGCGACATTCACCTATGAGCAATTCAACGGCAAGATCGGCGGCAGCGACATCCATGGCGACCTGACCTACATCGCCAGCCAGCCACGGCCAAAACTCAGCGGCGCGCTGGTATCCAATCAATTGCTGTTCGCTGACCTCGCGCCGTTGATCGGTGCTGACGCCAATGACAAGCAAAAGGCCCGGGGCGGCGAGAGCAAGCAACCGGCCGATAAAGTGCTGCCGGTCGAGGCATTCAAGACCGACCGCTGGCGGGCGATGGACGCGGATGTTGAATTCACCGGCAAGCGCATCGTCCACAGTGAAAAACTGCCGCTCACCGACCTCTATACCCATCTGAAACTCGATGACGGTGAGCTCAGCCTGGAACCGCTGCGCTTCGGCGTCGCGGGCGGCAATCTCGACGCACAGATCCGCCTCAACGGGCGCACCGAACCTTTGGAAGGCCGGGCCAGATTGACTGCGCGCAAGTTCAAACTCAAGGAACTGTTCCCGACGTTTGAGCCCATGAAGACCAGTTTTGGTGAGCTCAATGGCGATGCCGATATCAGTGGTCGCGGCAACTCGGTTGCCAAGTTGCTGGGCGGCGCCAACGGCAGCCTGAAGATGCTGATCAACGACGGCGCGATCAGTCGTGAGTTGATGGAGCTGGCCGGTCTCAACGTCGGCAACTACGTGGTCGGCAAGATCTTTGGCGACAAGGAAGTGAAGATCAACTGCGCGGCGGCGGACTTCGACATCAAGACCGGTTTGGCGACCACGCGACTGTTTGTCTTTGATACCGAGAACGCGATCATTTACGTCGACGGCACAGCGAACATGGCCACCGAGCAACTGGACCTGACGGTGACCCCCGAATCCAAGGGCTGGCGTCTGATCTCGCTGCGCTCGCCGCTGTATGTGCGTGGCAAGTTCATCAAGCCCGATGCCGGGGTCAAAGCGGTGCCGCTGTTGCTGCGCGGGGCGGGGATGGTGGCGTTGGGGGTGATTGCTGCACCGGCGGCAGGGCTGCTGGCGTTGGTGGCGCCCAGTGGCGCAGAGCCGAATCAGTGTGCGCCGCTGCTTGAGCAGATGAAGGCGGGCAAGGCGCCGGTGACCGTCAAGCCAAGCAAGTAAATCTACAGCGCCTGTCAGGACGCCATCGCGGGTTTGCCCGCGATGGCAATTTCGAAGGTTTAGAGGTCGTTCAGAATGTCCGCCATGTCATCGGCATGTTCTTCTTCCTGAGCCAGAATATCTTCGAAGATACGCCGGGTGGTCGGGTCTTTATCACCGATGTACTGAATGATCTCGCGGTAGCTGTCGATAGCGATCCGTTCGGCCACGAGGTCTTCGTAGACCATTTCCTTCAAGGTGTTGCCGGCCACGTACTGGGCGTGGGACATCTTGGACAACAGGTCGGGGTTGAACTCAGGCTCGCCGCCCAATTGCACAATGCGTTCAGCCAGGCGGTCAGCGTGCTGCGCTTCCTGAATGGCGTGTTCGAGGAATTCGTCGGCGGCCACGCTGGCTTTCAAACCGTTGGCCATGAAGTAGTGGCGCTTGTAGCGCAAGACGCAGACCAGTTCGGTGGCCAGCGATTCGTTGAGCAAGCGCAGCACCTCTTCACGGTTGGCGCTGTAGCTTTCGGTGACGGCACCGTTTTCAACGTGTTGCCGTGCGCGCTCGCGCAGGGTTTGAACATCAGACAAATGCAGGTCGCTCATTTCAGTCTCCTGGAGGCTAATCCGATTGGCGCCACGTTCTACAGTCGTGATCGCCTACCCAGGTTGTGAGTCTTGAGCGACGCAAAAAGTTTTATGGGATTTTTTGCGGTCTTGACGCCCGTCATCCAAATGCTTACCGGTGGGGCTGATGGTGGCGGGGGGGGCAGGCTGCTCATCGAGTTGTCATGTTCAGGGCGGATGCTTGGCGGGCGTTTTGCACGCCTTGCATCCACTCACCGACCACAAGGATGTTTGCCCATGTCGACGCGTTATCCACTGGTGCTGGTGCCGGGCATGCTCGGGTTTATCCGGCTGGTGTTTTATCCGTATTGGTTCGGGATCATCAAGGCGTTGCGCCGTGGTGGTGCGACGGTGATTGCCGTGCAGGTGTCGCCGCTCAACTCGACCGAGGTGCGCGGTGAGCAGTTGCTGCGGCGCATCGAGGAGATTTTGCGCGAGACCGGCGCGGCCAAGGTCAACCTGTTCGGTCACAGCCAAGGCTCGCTGACGGCGCGTTATGCGGCGGCCAAACGTCCGGATCTGGTGGCTTCGGTGACCTCGGTCGCCGGGCCCAATCACGGTTCGGAGCTGGCCGATTACCTGCTCAAGCACTACCCCGCGGACAGTGCCAAAGGGCGCGTTCTTGATGCGTTGCTACGCGCTATCGGCTGGATGATGGCGTTACTCGACACCGGTTATCACGGGCCGAAACTGCCGGTGGATATCCATGCCTCGCATCACTCGCTGACGACAGCAGGCGTGGCGCTGTTCAATCAGCGTTATCCACAGGGGCTGCCCGACACCTGGGGCGGGCACGGGCCGGAAGTGGTCAATGGCGTGCGTTATTACTCGTGGTCGGGGACGTTACAGCCGGGCAAGACCGATCGCGGCGGTAATCTGTTTGACGGCACCCATCGCAGCTGTCGGCTGTTTGCCACGACGTTCGAACGTGAAGCGGGGCAGTGTGACGGCATGGTCGGGCGTTACAGCTCGCATCTGGGCACGGTGATTGGCGATGACTTTCCTCTGGATCATTTCGACATCGTCAACCAGTCGCTGGGGCTGGTCGGGAAGGGGGCTGATCCGGTGCGGCTGTTTGTCGAGCATGCGGCGCGGCTCAAGGCTGCCGGGGTCTAGCGGTCAGCCCAAGTGAGCGTTCTTCGCGAGCAAGCCCGCCCCCACAGGAAAATGCAGGCCAAATGGGGCAGTGGGCTTGCTCGCGAAGAGGCCGGATCAGGCAACGCGGCGTTTATGGCCCAGCACGGTGGTCCAGCGCTCGGAAAGAATCACCCCTCCCAAGGTCAACAACCCGCCGACCAAGTGATACATCGCCAATTGCTCCTTTAGCACCAGCGCCGCAATCAGCGCCGTGATCAACGGCAGCAGGTTAAAGAACAGTGTGGTGCGGCTCGGCCCCAGGCGCTGCACCGCCTGCATCCACGCCAATGGCGCCAGCATCGAAGCCAACAGACACGCGTACAACACCAACGGAATGTTCTGCAGGGTCAGGCCGGTTTTCGGCGAAACAGCAAACAGCGGAAACAACACCACAATCGCCACCAGCACCTGCAAATACAGCAACACCAGCGGCGGCAAACGCAGCTGCCATTTCTTCAGCAACGTGCTGTAAACCGCGTACGCCAGGGTGGCGATCAGCATCATCGCGTCCCCCAGATTCACCCCGTGTTGCAGCAGCGCGCCGAGGCTGCCGGACGACACCACCACCAGCACACCGGCAAACGACAGCACGGCACCGACCAATGCACCGGCGGTCAGGCGCTGGCCCAGGCTGATGATCGCCATGGCCAGCGACATCAAGGGCATCAGCGACAGGATGATGCCCATGTTGGTCGCTGTGGTCAGGGTCGCTGCGAAATAGGCGAGGCTTTGGTACACCGCCATGCCGAGCACCCCGAGCACAAAGATTTTGCCCAGGTTCGGGCGGATCTTCGACCAGTGGGCAATCACCGGTTTGAGCATGAACGGGGTGAACAGCAAGCCGGCGAGCAGCCAGCGGTAGAAACCGATTTCGGCCGGGAAGATCGCGCCGACGGCGAGCTTGTTGATCACGGTGTTGCCGGCCCAGATAAAAATCGCCAGCAGGGGAAAAGCGTATTGCATGCGTTGAAACCAGAACGTTAATGAAGCGTGATTATCCTCTGTCTGGATACAGCCCTATACTTCGAACCGGACAACCTGCCTCTGAAACCGGACAGCATGAACAGCAAACACATCGATCTGCTGGATTTCAGCGAACTGCCGTCGACGGTGTACTTCCGTTACGCCGACTTCAACGCCCACGAATTCGCCGCGCCGCACCGCCATCCGTGGGGCACGCTGGAGTATGCGGCTCATGGCGTGCTGCACATGGACGTCGACGGCAGCCGTTTCATGTCGCCGCCGCAATACGCGGTGTGGGTGCCGCCGCAGGTCGAGCACAGTTTCTACAGCCATCAACCGGTCAATTATCGGGCGGTGTGTCTCGCGCCCAAGGTCTGTGCCGAGTTGCCGGCGCGGGCTTGCACGCTGGCGATCAGCGACATTCTCAAGGCGATCCTCAAGGACTTCGCCGCCCGCGACGTGAAGATCCCCGAACACGATGCCGATCAGCGTCTGGCCCAGGTGCTGGTCGATCAACTGCAACAGGCGCCGGTGCATGAGTGTTACCTGCCGTATGCCAGTAGTCCCGGTTTGCTATCGATCCTCGACGCGTTGCAGGCCTATCCGGGCAACAACCAGCCGTTGGCACAGTGGGCGGCGCAAGTGCATGTCAGCGAACGCACGCTGGCTCGGCAGTTCGTGCGCGAACTGGGGATGAGTTTCGGTGAGTGGCGCCAGCGCCTGCGCTATCTCGCCGCGATCGATGCACTGGAAACGTCGCGCAGCGTGCAGGAAATCGCCTTCGACCTGGGTTACAGCAGTGGCTCGGCGTTTATCGCCATGTTCGCCCGTCAGGCCGGATGTACGCCGGAGCAGTACCGGCGCAGCCACCTGGAAGGCAGGAAGGTGTAACAAGATTTGGCTACACTTCTGCGTAGGCCGCATCCATCGGTGCGGCGACAAGGAGAAAACTCCATGAAGATGTTGCGTGTCCCTTTGTTGATGATCGGTCTGCTGCTGTGCTTCCAGGGTTTTGCCGCCACCGCGCAACAGAACAAAATGACCACCTGCAATGCCGATGCGACCGCCAAGAGCCTGAAAGGCTATGCGCGCAAAACGTTCATGAGCACCTGCCTCAAAGCCGCGCCAGCAGCCAACGATGGCAAGGCGATGACGCCCCAGCAGCAGAAAATGAAAACCTGCAACGCTGATGCGAAAACCAAGGCGTTGACCGGCGATGCACGCAAGACTTTCATGAGTGATTGCCTGAAGAAAAAGTAATCAGCAGGGATATGCGGCGAACGGGCCGGCCTCTTCGCGAGCAGGCTCGCTCCCCCATTGAAATGCGTACCCCAGTGGGAGCTAGCCTGCTCGCGATGGGGCCATTGAGCGCACCCACACCCTTCGCCCCTGCATATTCCTAGTGCTCCCCCCGGATCGCTGGCAGACTGCCCATCCTTTTACGCCGTTCGTTTTGAGGCTGTATGCCAACGTTTTCTCAGCGTCATGTTGTGTTCTGGGTCAGTTGCATCATCATTTTCGGCGGTTTGCTGCTGGTGTTGCCGCTGCGCTTGCTGCCCAGTCTGTTGGCCGGATTGTTGGTGTTCGAATTGGTCAACATGCTCACCCCGCAACTGCAACGGCTGATTGAAGGCCGCCGCGCACGTTGGCTGGCGGTGGCGTTGCTCGGTACGCTGGTGGTCAGTGTGCTGGCGCTGCTCTTCGCCGGCGCCATCAGTTTCCTGCTGCACGAAGCGGAAAATCCCGGGGCGTCGCTCGACAAATTCATGGGCGTGATTGATCGCGCGCGCGGTCAGTTGCCGCCGTTCATCGACGCCTACCTGCCGGGCAGTGCGGCGGAATTTCGCGTGGCGATCGGCGAATGGGCCGGCAAACACCTGGCCGATCTGCAACTGGTGGGCAAGGACGCAGCGCACATGTTCGTCACGCTGCTGATCGGCATGGTGCTTGGCGCAATCATCGCGCTGCAGCGCATACCGGACGTGACCAAGCGCAAGCCGCTGGCCGCCGCACTGTTCGACCGCTTGCACCTGCTGGTGCAGGCGTTTCGCAACATCGTCTTCGCGCAGATCAAGATTTCCCTGCTCAACACCTTCTTCACCGGCATCTTCCTGGCGGTGATCCTGCCGATGTTCGGCATCAAACTGCCGCTGACCAAAACCCTGATCGTGCTGACCTTCCTGCTCGGCCTGCTGCCGGTGATCGGCAACCTGATGTCGAACACCCTGATTACCATTGTCGGTCTGTCGCTGTCGATCTGGGTGGCGCTGGCGGCGCTGGGCTACCTGATTTTTATCCACAAGCTCGAATACTTTCTCAACGCGCGCATTGTCGGCGGGCAGATCAGTGCCAAGTCGTGGGAGTTGCTGCTGGCGATGCTGGTGTTCGAGGCCGCGTTCGGCCTGCCGGGGGTGGTGGCGGGGCCGATTTACTACGCGTATCTCAAGAGTGAGTTGAAGCTGGGCGGGATGGTTTGATTCAGATTTTGTAGTGTTTGAGCGGGCCTCTTCGCGAGCAGGCCCGCTCCCACATTTGACCGCATTCCTTCAGCTAGAATGCAATCCAGTGTGGGAGCGGGCTTGCTCGCGAAGGGCGCACCGCCGATTTCGGATCAGGCCATGGCGCCATAACGCTTCATGGCTTCAATCGCCAGACCGCTGCCGATGCTGCCAAAGATATTGCCTTCGACATGTCGCGCATTCGGCAGCATCGCCGAGACGCTGTTGCGCAGCGCCGGAATGCCGCTGGAACCACCGGTGAAGAACACCGTATCCACCTGACCTACCGATACATTGGCGTCGTTCAACAGTTGCGTGACGCTGCCGCGAACCCGTTCCAGTTGCGCGTCGATGGCTGATTCGAACAGGGCACGGGTCAGTTCCACGCTCAGCCCGGCTTCGATGCGATCCAGCGGCACATGCCGGCTGTCGGTATGCGTGAGCTGAATCTTGGTCTCTTCCACTTCCATCGCCAGCCAGTGCCCGGCGCGTTGTTCGATCAGTTTGAACAGGCGATCGATGCCGCCGGTGTCTTCGATGTCGTAGCGCATGCTGCCCAGCGCCAGGCTGGATTTTTGCGAGTACACCGAGTTGATCGTGTGCCAGGTCGCCAGGTTCATGTGGTGGCTGGTCGGCATGTAGGCGCCGCTCTTCATACGGCTGCCGTAGCCGAACAGCGGCATCAGGCCTTGCAGGCTCAGTTGTTTGTCGAAGTCGGTACCGCCGATGTGCACGCCACCCGTGGCGAGGATGTCGTCGTGACGGTTATCCACACCGCGACGCTCGGGCGACAGACGCACCAGCGAGAAGTCGGACGTACCACCGCCGATGTCGACGATCAGTACCAGCTCTTCTTTCTCGATGGTCGACTCGTAGTCGAAGGCCGCGGCAATGGGTTCGTACTGGAATGACACGTCCTTGAAGCCGATCTTGCGCGCGACTTCTACCAACGTGTCTTCGGCTTCCTGGTCGGCCAGCGGATCGTCATCGACGAAAAACACCGGACGGCCCAGCACCACTTGCTCGAATTCCCGACCGGCGGCGGTTTCGGCACGGCTCTTGAGCTGACCGATGAACAGACCGAGCAAGTCCTTGAACGGCATCGCGGTGCCCAGGACGCTGGTGTCGTGCTTGATCAACTTGGAGCCGAGCAGGCTCTTGAGCGAGCGCATCAGCCGGCCTTCGTAGCCTTCCAGGTACTCGTGCAGCGCCAGGCGACCGTACACCGGACGGCGCTCCTCAATGTTGAAGAAGACCACTGACGGCAGGGTGATCTTGTCGTCTTCCAGCGCGATCATCGTTTCCATGCCGGGGCGCAGCCAGCCGACGGTGGAGTTGGACGTGCCGAAGTCGATGCCGCAGGCACGGGCTGGAGAGGCGTTGTTCATGTCTTTCGGGTTCCGGTCAAAAAACGGCCGCGCAGTGTATGTCAGTGCGCGGCAGATTCGAAGGCCGGTCATCAGCTATTTCACGAGCACGCTGGGTTGAAAGTCTCAGCTTTGCCCCAAACTTGCTGGCATGGGCAGGCAGACATACCGGCGGTCGCAAGAACCGCCGCCCACTGCCGATAAACTTCTGTTGCGCCACCCGGTCACAAGTTTGAGATCGGTCAACCCGGCACGCGCAAATAGGCGCATGCTGGCATCGGCGCGAAATCGATAACGGATGGTGACTCCTTCAATGGACTTCAAAGACTATTACAAGATACTCGGCGTGGAGCCGACAGCAGACGACAAGGCCATCAAGGCGGCCTATCGCAAGCTGGCGCGCAAATACCACCCCGATGTCAGCAAGGAAAAAGACGCCGAGGCCAAGTTCAAGGATGCCTCGGAAGCCTATGAAGCGCTGAAAAGCGCGGACAAACGCGCCGAATACGACGAACTGCGCCGCTATGGCCAGCACGGACAACCGTTCCAGGGGCCACCGGGCTGGCAGAGCCGTGGCGGCTTTGGCGGCGGTCAGGACACCGGCGACTTCTCGGACTTCTTCAGTTCGATCTTCGGCAATCGCGGCCCCGGTTTCGGTGGCGGCGAAGGTCGGCAACAACGCAGTACGGGACGCCGAGGGCAAGACGTGGAAATGGAACTGCCGGTTTTCCTTGAAGAGACGCTTTCGAACGAATCCAAGAAAGTCACCTTCCAGGTGCCGCAATACAACGCTAACGGCCAGCACGTCAGCAACACCACCAAGAGCCTGAACGTGAAGATCCCGGCAGGCGTGGCCGACGGCGAGCGCATCCGCCTCAAAGGCCAGGGCGCACCGGGCATCGGTGGCGGGGCGAATGGCGATCTGTACCTGACGATTCGTTTTGCGCCGCACCCCAAGTTCGATGTCGAAGGCGACAACCTGATCATCACGCTGCCACTGGCGCCGTGGGAGCTGGTGCTGGGGGCTGAAGTGGCCGTGCCGACCCTGACCGGCAAGATCAACCTCAAAGTGCCGGCCGGCAGCCAGAACGGTCAGCGCATGCGGGCCAAGGGTCATGGTCTGAAAAACAAGGCGGGCGAGCGCGGTTACCTGTTCGTGCAGCTCAAGGCCGTCATGCCGAAAACCGCAGACGATGAGGTCATCGCGTTGTGGCAGGAACTGGCGAAGAAAGCCGCCTTCAATCCGCGAGAGAACTTCTGAACCCAGCGACGGAGTAGCCCAACATGAGCAGCCCCCTGATCGTTCAACTGGACATGGCAGAATTCTGTGAGGCAGCCGATTTATCGGACGTCTACGTGATCGAAATCGTCGAACACGGCATCCTCGAACCTCAGGGCGCACAGCCCCGGGACTGGCGTTTCACCGACTACGAACTGGCCCTGGCCAAACGCGCCGCCAAGTTGCGGCGCGATCTGGAGCTGGAGTGGGAAGGGGTGGCGCTGGCGCTCGATCTGCTTGAGGAGGTTCGCCAACTGCGGGCCGAGAACCGCATGCTCAAGCAGCGGTTGGGGCGCTTGGTGGTCGAATAGCTTGTCTGATGTCGATCGGTTGTTTGGGCATGGCCCTTCGCGAGCAAGCCCGCTCCCACAATTGGCATGCGGACTTCGGTGCGCAGTGAAATGCGGACTTCTGTGGGAGCGGGCTTGCTCGCGAAGAACGATAACGCGCTAATCCTGACTAAACGTTTCTGGGCAACACCACGCTGAAGCGCGTCCCGTCAGCCTCGTTCGAGCTGACTTCAATCGTCCCGCCATGGGCGCTGACCACTTCCTTGACGATGAACAAACCCAACCCCAGGCTGGTTGACGGCTGACCGAGTTGCTCGTCGGCGCTGCGCACCAACGGGTCGAAAATCGTGCCAATCGCCTCTTCGGGAATCGGCGTACCGTGGTTATGCACTGACACAAGCACGCTGTCGCCTTCGCCCCTGAGGTCGATCGCTACGTCGCGTTGATTCGAACCATGCTGCAAGGCATTGCCGATCAGATTTTGCAGCAACTGATCGATCCGCCCCGCGTCCCACGTTCCGTGAGTGTCGCCGCTGATTTTCAACGTTGGATGGCACTGCGGATTGCCGGCGCGGGCCTCGGCAATCGCTGCCCTTGCAGCGTCGGCCATGTCCATTGGCACTGACTCGATCGGCAGGCTCTTTCCCAGACGACAGCGCACCAGTTCGAGTAAGTCGCTGACCATCGACGCCATGTGCCGGGCGCCACGCTTGATGTTCAGGGCACAGGTCAGCGCATCTCCCTCCAGACTGGTTTTGCGCAAGAGCAATTCGCTGGACATGCTCACCGCTTGCAGCGGCACGCGCAAATCGTGCCCCAGGATGGCGAGAAAAATGTCCCGCGAACGCTCGACCTGCTCGGCGTATGCCGCAGTCGACTCGGCCAACGCTTGGTCGATGGCTTCGTTGAAACGGATCATGTCCTGGAAGTACACCATCTCCGGCGTCCCCAGACTTTCGACCCAGCGGCGGATCACGCAGGCGCGCAAGTGGCGAAACTCCGAGGTCATCTGCACCAGATCAAAACCGACGGTGTGGCGCAGTTCGCCATGGCTGGAGCCGGCCTGATTGAGGCTGGGGGTTACTTCCAGGCCTTCACCCTTGGCTTTGGCCGCTTGCTCGTCGGGGCTCTGCGGTTTGTTCATGTCCCGTGCGGCGGCCAGCAGGATGGCCTTGGCGTGATCACGCAACGCGGTCGAGTCCAGATAATCGGCGGCGGGCGTAATGGTGCCTGCGAACTCCTCCCATTCATCGACGATACGATCAACGTGTTGCCTGATGAATTCGGATAGGCGCATGGCAGGTTCCCTTCTGGATTGTTTCGGGATATTAACCTCTTTGTAGCCCCTGCCACAGTACCGTTGATACGTATCGGAAAGTTTCTATTGTACTGATAGTACTGTTTGGTATTGATTCATAAATTTAAACTTCGAAATTGTGAATGATTGGCTGCTCTTTGTGAGCGGTTTCTTGATGATTTTTAGTTGTTTTTATCTGCGAGGTATCTGGTATTTTTATCGTGCATGAAAGAGTTGCAGATGATCTTAAGTGCATGCTTTCCGTTTTATAAGATGTTTTGGTTGTGTTGTTTATATAGCGTCGTACATAAGGATATGTACTTGTCTGATACCGGGCGCGGCAGTTACACAGTCAACAAGCAATCATGCAGCACGCTACTCGGTTACCGATGTCGGTCACTGATAAAACCTATTCAAGGACGAATAATTCATGGTACGAAAACCGCCTTCCAAAGGCCCTGCCTCTGTCGATGGGCACACAGGGCCCACGCCACCGTCGGGCGCTGTCTCGCCGCCTCGCGATACGCTACACCGCTTCGATTTCCTTTCTCCTGACATCGCGCCAGCGCGAAATCTGCGCGGTGACGGCACCGCCGCCGGCGTGACGCCTGATACATCTTTGCCAGCATCCACGGTCACGATCAGCGCGGTCACCCCCCCTCCCGACTTCGCTCGGGCGGTGACTCGAAACACTTTGCCAGATTACGCGCTCAGGGCGTCGGTCCAACTGCCGGAGGCCGACGCGCACGGTTTACGGTCAGTCAAGGGACGTGGTTATGCCGAAGTGTCGGGCGGAGATATCGTGCCTGTCGCAACGGATCCGCAAACCGGTCTGTACCGGGCACGACTGGAAAGCGAACGGTTTGCGTCGGGGCCTGCGCTGGAGCGTGATCCTGTCAGTGGGCAATGGGCCGAGCTGAGTGAATTCGGATCGGGTGCCAGCCGATCCGCCAGCCCTCGGATATTCGCATCTGACAAAACCGTGCAACTGAAACTGTCGGCCGCGCACGAAGTGGAATTCAACGGCGCCAAATACTTCGCCGCCCGGTCACCTGACGCGGGAGACGGGCAGCATTACCTGCTGCGGGTACGCGACCCTCAAAAACCGTCCGAGCTGCTCAGCAGCGGGATCATTGCCACTCCCGATGCGGCGGGTACCTGGCATCGTCGAGGTCGCAAGGGCGGAATGAAGGCCGGGCATTCCGATGAAGAGTTCGAATTGGCGCTGGAATCATTGCCGACGCGATCGGATTCTCCCGATGATGTTTTTGAACTGGCGTCGGAGTCGATGCCGATCAAGCCTTATACCCCTGAAGAACTCAGCAGCATGCGCCACTACGTGCGTTATTCGGGCGAGAACAACAAGCTGGGCTCATACAACCGTGCCAACAATGGTAAATATCCGATCAGGGGAATTGATGGCAAACCGATGTATGTCAGAAGCATTGAGCCAGAAGCGTCCATGGCCAGTGGAAACAGATACACCTCGGAGCAGGTTCTGCCCTACCTGAAGGCGGGTGGTTTTGAACAGGTTGCCAGGTTGTATGAGGAAAAACTGCAGTTACGGACCTTTACTGAAGCAGACATTATCGTTCCCGGCGAAAAGGCTCTGATCGGACAATCGATGGTGGTGGCGAACCGGCGCATCAGCAAAGGGGAAATCATTGGGGTATATGGTGGAGATCTTGTACCTGCCGCTCGCCTGTCACTGGCCGAACAAACATTTGCCATGTACGCAACTACCGGCACTTTTATAGAGGATGGCAGGCCACGGGAATTTTCAATCGTTGTGGTGGGCGACAATATTGTTTCCAGAATCAACACCAACTTCGTATTTAACGCGGCCGGCCGGCCACTGCGACAATCGCCGGGAGGGTATAACGTTGAAACCGTTGCTTTTCGCGTTGACGCCGAAGACCGATCCGGGGGAGAGGTGGTTCGCAGAGGATTAGAGCTGAGTACTGTTTTTGCAACCACGGATATTCCGGCGGGTAAGGAACTAAGGTTGAATTATCACTACTCTCGCGAGATGGTCGCTTTGTTGTTTCCGGCTCCATGATGGAATGTTTGTAATCTCATTGCCGATACAACACTGAGCGGGGCGGATTCAAGAGCGTGGCTGATCTGTGGGTGAGTCATCAGTCCCGCCGTAAATCGGGACACCGTCACCTATGCAGGGATCTCGAGTACGGACACGAGTGTCCGTACTCGGGACGCGGGCTCTAAAACAGAAAGTAGCGTTGAGCCATCGGCAGCGTTTCCGCCGGTTCACACCACAGCAGCACACCGTCAGCCTTGACTTGATACGTCTGCGGATCGACATCGATGTTCGGCAGGTAATCGTTGTGGATCAGGTCGGTTTTCTGCACCTCGCGGCAACCTTTGACCACGGCGATCTTCTTCTTCAAACCCAATGCTTGGGGCAAACCGGCCTCCTGCGCGGCCTGGCTGATGAAGGTCAGGCTGGTGGCGTGCAGCGAGCCACCATAACTGGCAAACATCGGGCGGTAGTGCACCGGTTGCGGGGTCGGGATCGAGGCGTTGGCATCGCCCATCAGGCTGGCAGCAATCGCGCCGCCCTTGAGAATCAGCGTCGGTTTGACACCAAAAAACGCCGGACGCCAAAGCACCAGATCGGCCCACTTGCCGACTTCGATCGAACCGACTTCATGGCTGATGCCATGGGTGATCGCCGGGTTGATGGTGTATTTGGCGATGTAGCGTTTGGCGCGGAAGTTGTCGTTGCCTTCGCCATCCTGCGGCAACGGGCCGCGCTGCTTTTTCATCTTGTCGGCGGTTTGCCAGGTGCGGGTGATGACTTCGCCAACACGGCCCATGGCCTGGCTGTCGGAGCTGATCATCGAGAAGGCGCCGAGGTCGTGGAGGATGTCTTCGGCGGCAATCGTCTCGCGGCGGATGCGGCTTTCAGCGAACGCGACGTCTTCGGCGATGCTCGGGTCGAGGTGGTGGCAGACCATCAGCATGTCCAGGTGTTCGTCGATGGTGTTGCGGGTGAACGGCCGGGTCGGGTTGGTCGAACTCGGCAGCACGTTGGCAAACCCGCAGGCCTTGATGATGTCCGGCGCGTGGCCGCCACCGGCACCCTCGGTGTGATAGGTGTGGATGGTGCGGCCCTTGAACGCGCCGAGGGTGGTTTCGACGAAGCCGGATTCGTTGAGGGTGTCGGTGTGGATCGCCACCTGCACATCGTATTGATCGGCAACGCTCAGGCAGTTGTCGATGCTCGCCGGGGTGGTGCCCCAGTCTTCGTGCAGCTTGAGGCCAATGGCGCCGGCCTTGACCTGTTCGATCAACGGCTCCGGCAGGCTGGCGTTGCCCTTGCCGGTGAGTCCGATGTTCATCGCGAAGGCGTCGGCGGCCTGGAGCATGCGCGCCAGATGCCACGGGCCGGAAGTGCAGGTCGTCGCGTTGGTGCCGGTGGCCGGTCCCGTGCCGCCGCCGATCATGGTGGTGACGCCGCTCATCAGCGCCTCTTCGATCTGCTGCGGGCAGATGAAGTGGATGTGCGTGTCAATGCCGCCGGCGGTGAGGATCATGCCTTCGCCAGCGATCACTTCGGTGCCGGCGCCAATGGCCATGGTCACGTTGGGTTGCACGTCCTGGTTGCCGGCCTTGCCGATGGCGGCGATGCGGCCGTCCTTGAGGCCGACGTCGGCTTTGACGATGCCCCAGTGATCAACGATCAGTGCGTTGGTGATCACGGTGTCGACCACCTCGGCGGCCAGCAACTGGCTCTGTCCCTGGCCGTCGCGGATGACTTTGCCGCCGCCGAATTTCACTTCTTCGCCGTAGGTGGTGAAGTCTTTTTCGACCTCGATCCACAGCTCGGTGTCGGCCAGGCGCACCTTGTCGCCGACGGTGGGGCCGAACATGTCGGCGTAGGCTTGACGGGAGATCTTCATTCGTTCGCCTTGAAATTCAGTTGAGTTTGAGACTGTTCGCTGCGCTCACAGATTCGCGAGCGAGCCCGCTCCCACAAGGGAACGCGGTCCAAATGTGGGAGCGGGCTTGCTCGCGAAGGGGCCAGAGCAGACACCGCATTACTTAGAGATCACCCATCACCCGTCCGGCAAAACCGAACACCCGGCGATGCCCGGCGTAATCCACCAGCTCAACCTCGCGACTCTGTCCCGGCTCGAAGCGCACCGCCGTGCCGGCCGGAATATTCAGGCGCATGCCACGGCTGGCCGCTCGATCAAAGGTCAGGGCGTCATTGGTTTCGAAAAAGTGATAGTGCGAGCCGACCTGAATCGGCCGGTCGCCGCTGTTGGCGACTTTCAGGCTGACCGTGCGGCGGCCGACGTTGAGTTCGATGTCGCCGGGCTGGATCTGGTATTCACCGGGAATCATCACTGGGCTCCTTGCAGAATCTTGTAGTAGAGGGCGGTTGGCCGGTAGGTGCCGTGCGGGTCACAGGCGTAGTCGGGGATTTCACCTGCGCGGATGTAGCCAAGCGCCCTGTAGAAGTCTTCGGCTGGAGAGCCGGCTTCGGTGTCGAGGTAAAGCATGCCGCGTTTGTGTCTTGGGGCTTCAAGCTCCAGGGCGCTCATCAATTGCTGGCCAAGGCCACGCCGACGGGCGTGTTCGCGCACGAGCAGCTTCTGCACTTCGGCGCGATTGAGGCCGTTGGCCTTCTGGCACAGTCCCAGTTGCACGCTGGCCTGCACTTGCTCGTCCTTGACCACCACCCAGAGCAACACGCTGCCTTTGTTGATGTTGTCCTGAACCTCATCGAAATAGGCGCGAGCCTGAGCCGCATCGAGGTCGGCCATGAATCCGACACTGGCGCCATAACCCACTGCATCGAGCAGCAGATCGATCAGGCCCTGACGATAGTGGGCAAAGCTTTCAGCATTGACGCGGCGCAGTTGGGCGGCGTTCATCGATGTCACTCCTTGTTGGCGTCAGGCGGCTGCGCGCCAGGGTTGAGGGTGAGCTGCATGAAAGTCAGGTCGAGCCAGCGACCGAACTTGGTGCCGACTTGCGGCATCTGGCCTGTGGTGATGAAACCGGCGCGTTCATGCAGAGCAATCGAGGCAGCGTTGCCAGTTTCGATGGCGGCGACCATGACGTGTTTGCCACAGGCCCGGGCCCGCTCGATCAGCACGCTCATCAGTTGCGGGCCGAGGCCGTTGCCGCGTTGGTCGCTGCGCACATAAACCGAGTGCTCGACGGTATGACGAAAACCGTCGAATGGCCGCCAGTCACCAAAAGAAGCGTAGCCGAGCACCGCGTTGTCGGCGTCGACGATCACCAGAATCGGATAAGCCTGGGCCTGACGGGCGCTGAACCATGCCTGACGGTTGCCGAGGTCGACGGGCGCGTCGTTCCAGATCGCCGCGGTGTTGAGCACCGCGTCGTTGTAAATGTCGCGGATCGCCGGCAGGTCGGCATGCAGCGCATCGCGAATGCTGTAAGTCATGGCCCGGCCTCAGACGATCGGTTGGTGAACAGTGACCAGTTTGGTGCCGTCGGGGAACGTCGCTTCGACCTGGATCTCGGGGATCATCTCCGGGATGCCTTCCATCACTTGTTCGCGGGTCAGCAGGGTGGTGCCGTAGTGCATCAGCTCGGCCACGGTCTGGCCGTCACGGGCGCCTTCGAGCAGCGCGGCGCAGATGTAGGCCATGGCTTCGGGGTAGTTGAGCTTCACACCGCGCGCCAAACGCCGCTCGGCGACGAGGCCGGCGGTGAAGATCAACAGCTTGTCTTTTTCGCGTGGGGTCAGGTCCATTGTGGATATCCATCAGGGCAGATTGAAAAGTTGTCATGCATTTCAGGTGTTCCAGATTCTTGGGGGCAGGGCGTCGCGGCCTAGCAGGGCGGGGCGCAGCAAGCGCCACAAGTCGATCAGCCAGGCGCGGGCCAGCAGTGCCTCGCTCGCCAGGCAACGGGCAACCAGCAATCCCGGCAACTGCGTCAGATCCCCGCGCACGTCATGGCCCAGCGAGCGGCAGTGTTCCAGCCGTTCGGCATCAATCTCACCGGTCACCAGCAACGTGGCAAACACCGGTTGGCCGTCCAGCCCTATCGGCGAATCGAGCAAACCGTCATCGCCGACAATGCGCTGGCGCTCATGCCAGAGCAATCGACCGTCGCGACGAATATCCAGGTGCGATTGAAAATGCCCGAGGTCGAAACGCTCGCCGCTGGCCGGACGACCCAGCGCCACCACGTCCCAGTAGAACAGCCGCGCATCCCCCTCAAGCTCAATCGAGGTGGTCAGCTCGGCCTGTGCTGCGCTGTAGACGATGGTTTCCTGTGGCAGCCATTCCAGCGTTGCTCCGGCAGCGACTTTCAAGTCGAGCTTTTGAAAGGCCGGGCCCGCGGCGCGATACCACTTGGCCGCGCCGGGGCTGGTGATCTGCGCCCAGGCGTGTGGTTCGACGCGGGCGCTGATGTCCAGCCGATCACCGCCGGCAATGCCACCCGGCGGATGGACGATGATGTGCTGGCAGACCTCGGGGCCTTCTGCATACAGATGCTTCTGCACCCGCAGCGGGCCGAGGTGCCGGCGCTGAACCGGGCGCGTGCAGTCGCCGAAGCGGGCGTACGCCAACTCCAGCTCGGCATGCCAGCTCGGGGTAAACAGGGCAGTCGTTAAAGGTAAATTCATGTTTTCTGATTATCGTCAGGACGCTACAGGTTAGATCGTAACCAGTCCGCGCACACCCTCGGCTTCCATGTTTTCTCCGCGTCCCTGCTGGACAATTTCGCCCCGGGACATCACCAGGTACTGATCGGCCAGTTCAGCGGCGAAATCGTAGAACTGCTCCACCAGCAGAATCGCCATGTCGCCTCGGGCGGCGAGCTTTTTGATCACCGCGCCAATCTCCTTGATCACCGACGGCTGAATACCTTCGGTGGGCTCGTCGAGGATCAGCAAACGCGGGCGGCTGGCCAGGGCTCGACCAATGGCCAACTGTTGTTGCTGACCACCGGACAAGTCGCCGCCGCGCCGCTGCTTCATTTGTAGCAGCACCGGGAACAATTCGTAGATGAAACCTGGCACCTCTTTGGCTTCGCTGCCGGGAAATCGCGACAGCCCCATCAGCAGGTTTTCTTCCACCGTCAGGCGGCCGAAGATTTCCCGGCCCTGCGGCACATAAGCGATCCCGGCGTGCACCCGCTGATGCGGCTTGAACGTGGTGATCGGTTTGCCTTCCCAATTCACTGCGCCTTCCTTGGCCGGCAACAGACCCATCAGGCATTTGAGCAGGGTGGTCTTGCCCACGCCGTTGCGCCCGAGCAGGCAGGTGACTTCCCCGACCTTCACGTCAAAGCTCAGGCCGCGCAGGATGTGGCTACCGCCGTAGTACTGGTGCAGCTTGTCGACTTGCAGCATGTTCAGAGTCTCCTCAAATCCCCTTGTGGGAGCGGGTGTTTGCAGTTCAGCGGCCCAGGTAGACCTCGATCACTCGCTCGTTTTCCTGCACCTGCTCAAGCGACCCTTCGGCCAGCACGCTGCCCTGGTGCAACACCGTGACGTGATCGGCAATCGAGCCGACAAAGCCCATGTCGTGTTCCACCACCATCAGCGAATGCTTGCCTGCCAGCGACTTGAACAGCTCGGCGGTGAATTCGGTTTCAGCGTCGGTCATGCCCGCGACCGGTTCGTCGAGCAGCAGCAATTGCGGGTCCTGCATCAGCAACATGCCGATTTCCAGAAACTGCTTCTGGCCATGAGAGAGCAAGCCCGCAGGGCGATTGACCGAGGCGGTCAGGCGAATGGTCTCCAGCACTTCGCTGATGCGATCCTTCTGCTCGCCACTGAGGCGCGCACGCAAACTGGCCCACACCGACTTGTCGGTTTTTTGCGCCAGTTCGAGGTTTTCGAACACGCTCAGCGCTTCGAACACCGTCGGCTTCTGGAACTTGCGGCCGATGCCGGCCTGGGCGATCTGCACTTCGCTCATCTGCGTCAGGTCCAGGGTTTCGCCGAACCAGGCCTTGCCGTGGCTGGGGCGCGTCTTGCCGGTGATCACGTCCATCAGCGTGGTCTTGCCCGCGCCGTTGGGGCCGATAATGCAGCGTAATTCGCCGACGCCGATGTACAGGTTGAGGTTGTTCAGCGCCCGGAAGCCATCGAAGCTGACGCTGATCTCTTCCAGGGTCAGGATCGTCCCGTGACGCGTGTCGAGCCCTGGGCCAACGCGCTGGCCAAGGCCGATCGAGTCGCGGCTGGTGCCCTCATCCTTGTTGGGCTCCACGGGAAAAAAGGCCGGTTCGAGCATGAATTCAGCACTTGCCGTGACTCTCATTGTTCACCTCGTTTCTTCAGCAGACCAATCACGCCTTTGGGCAAATACAGGGTCACGATGATGAACAGCGCACCGAGGAAGAACAGCCAGTACTCGGGGAACGCCACGGTGAACCAGCTCTTCATGCCGTTGACCACGCCGGCGCCAAGCAACGGCCCGATCAACGTGCCGCGCCCGCCGAGGGCGACCCAGACCGCCGCTTCGATGGAGTTGGTCGGCGACATTTCGCTTGGGTTGATGATCCCCACCTGTGGCACGTAGAGCGCACCGGCCAAGCCACACAACACCGCGCTCAACACCCAGACAAACAGCTTGAAGCCACGCGGGTCGTAACCGCAGAACATCAGACGGTTTTCCGCATCGCGCAGCGCCGTCAGCACTCGGCCGAACTTGCTTTGCGCCAGACGCCAGCCGATAAACAGACTCGCCACCAGCAGCAACACCGTCGCCAGAAACAGCACCGCACGTGTGCCCGGTTCCGTGATGCCGAAACCGAGAATCGTGCGGAAATTGGTGAAGCCGTTGTTGCCGCCAAACCCGGTCTCGTTACGGAAAAACAGGAGCATGCCGGCGAAGGTCAGGGCCTGGGTCATGATCGAGAAATACACGCCCTTGATCCGCGAACGGAAGGCGAAGAAGCCGAACACCAGTGCCAGCAACCCCGGCGCCAGCACCACCAGGCACAGGGCCCAGACAAAGCTGCTGGTGCCGGCCCAGTACCACGGCAATTCGGTCCACGACAGGAAGGTCATGAACGCTGGCAAATCATCACCGGCGGCCTGACGCATCAGGTACATGCCCATCGCATAACCGCCGAGGGCGAAGAACAAGCCGTGGCCGAGGGACAGCAGACCGGCGTAACCCCAGACCAGATCCAGCGCCAGCGCGACGATGGCGTAGCAGAGGATTTTGCCGACCAGCGTCAGGGTGTACGCCGAGACATGCAGCGCGTTTTCCGGCGACAACAGCGACAGCAAAGGCATTGCGATCAGTAGCGCGAGGATCACCGCGCCAACGGCAATCGTGATTTTCGGGCCAGCCTTTTGCGTGGCCGTGACTAATAGAGGCTGGTTCATCAGTCGATCACCCGTCCTTTGAGTGCGAAGAGGCCTTGCGGACGTTTCTGAATGAACAGAATGATCAGCGCGAGGATCAGGATCTTGCCGAGCACCGCACCGATCTGCGGTTCGAGAATCTTGTTGGTGATACCGAGGCCGAACGCCGCCAGCACGCTACCGGCCAATTGGCCGACGCCGCCGAGCACCACCACCAGAAATGAGTCGATGATGTAGCTTTGGCCGAGGTCCGGGCCGACGTTGCCAATCTGGCTCAGCGCCACACCGCCGAGGCCGGCGATACCGGAACCGAGACCGAAAGCGAGCATGTCGACGCGTCCGGTCGGCACGCCGCAGCAGGCGGCCATGTTGCGGTTCTGGGTGACCGCGCGCACGTTGAGGCCCAGGCGCGTCTTGTTCAGCAGCAGCCAAGTCAGCACCACCACAAACAGCGCGAAGGCGATGATGACGATGCGGTTGTACGGCAGCACCAGATTCGGCAGCACCTGAATGCCACCAGACAGCCATGCCGGGTTGGCCACTTCAACGTTTTGTGCGCCGAACAGTAAACGCACAAGCTGAATCAGCATCAGGCTGATGCCCCAGGTGGCGAGCAGGGTTTCCAGCGGTCGGCCATACAAGTGGCGAATCACCGTGCGCTCCAGCGCCATGCCGATGGCGGCGGTGACGAAGAACGCCACCGGCAGGGCGATCAGCGGATAGAACTCGATGGCCTGTGGGGCGTAGCGCTGGAACATCAGTTGCACCACGTAGGTCGAGTAGGCGCCCAGCATCAGCATTTCGCCGTGGGCCATGTTGATCACGCCCAGCAGACCGAAGGTAATCGCCAGGCCCAGTGCCGCGAGCAGCAGGATCGAGCCGAGTGACATGCCGCTGAACGCCTGGCCGAGTATTTCGCCGATCAACAGTTTGCGTTTCACCTGAGCGAGGCTGGTTTGGGCGGCAGTGCGCACGCCGGCATCGGTTTCGACACCGGGTTCAAGCAAGCCTTCAAGACGAGTGCGAGCCAGCGGATCGCCGGTTTTACCGAGCAAGCGCACGGCGGCCAGCCGCACGGCCGGGTCAGTGTCGACCAGTTGCAGATTGGCCAGGGCCAGACTCAGGGCGGCGTGGACGCTTTCATCTGTTTCGCCAGCCAGTTGCTGGTCGAGGAATTTGAGCTGCGCGGGTTTAGCGCTTTTCTGCAATTGCTGCGCGCCAGCCAGACGGATTTTGGCGTCGGCGGCGAGCAATTGGTGGCTGGCCAGAGCGGTGTCGATCAGCCCCCGCAGGCGGTTGTTCAGGCGCAGGGTTTTGGCTTGGCCGTCGACGGTCAGTTCGCCTTGTTGCAGGGCGTTGATCAGCTCGATACGGGCCGGTTCGGGCTGCGCGGCCCATTCTTGCAGCAGTTTGGCCTGTTGCATGGGGTTGGCGGCGACGAAGTCTTCGGCGTCGCCGGCATGGGCGGCCATCGGCAGCAGGAGCGCGATGGCGAGCAATAGACGGTAAAGGGCAGTCAGCATGTCATTGGCCTTACGCGGACAATGTGGGAGCGGGCTTGCTCGCGAATACGATGGGTCAGTCACATTGATGTTGGATGTGCCGCCGTCTTCGCGAGCAAGCCCGCTCCCACAGGGAATTGCATCAGGTCCGGGTTTTGTACTCGGGCCCTGACACCCAGTGGCTCAGTTGCTCTTCACCGCATAATCCGGCTTCTTGTCGTTGCCCTCGATAAACGGGCTCCACGGCTGCGCACGGATCGGGCCTTCGGTCTGCCAGACCACGTTGAACTGACCGTCGCTCTGGATCTCGCCGATCATCACCGGTTTGTGCAGGTGGTGATTGGTCTTGTCCATGGTCAGGGTGTAGCCCGACGGTGCGGCAAAAGTCTGGCCGGCGAGGGCTTCGCGGACTTTGTCGACGTCGGTGGACTTGGCTTTCTCCACGGCCTGAGCCCACATGTGGATGCCGACGTAGGTGGCTTCCATCGGGTCATTGGTCACCGCTTTGTCGGCGCCCGGCAGGTTGTGTTTCTTCGCGTAGGCTTTCCAGTCCGCGACGAACTTCTTGTTCACCGGGTTCTCCACCGACTCGAAGTAGTTCCATGCCGCGAGGTTGCCCACCAACGGTTTGGTGTCGATGCCGCGCAACTCTTCTTCGCCCACCGAGAAAGCCACCACCGGTACGTCGGTGGCTTTCAGGCCCTGGTTGGCCAGCTCTTTATAGAACGGCACGTTGGAGTCGCCGTTGACCGTGGAAATCACCGCAGTCTTGCCACCGGCCGAGAATTTTTTGATGTTGGCAACGATGGTTTGATAGTCGCTATGACCGAACGGCGTGTAGACCTCTTCGATGTCCTTGTCGGCCACGCCTTTGGAATGCAGGAACGAACGCAGGATCTTGTTGGTGGTGCGCGGGTAGACGTAGTCGGTGCCAAGCAGGAAGAAACGCTTGGCGCTGCCGCCTTCTTCGCTCATCAGGTATTCAACCGCCGGGATCGCTTGCTGGTTGGGCGCAGCGCCGGTGTAGAACACGTTCGGCGACATCTCTTCGCCTTCGTATTGCACCGGGTAGAACAGCAGACCGTTGAGTTCTTCGAACACCGGCAGCACCGATTTACGCGACACCGAGGTCCAGCAGCCGAACACCACGGCAACCTTGTCCTGGGTCAGCAACTGCCGGCCCTTTTCGGCGAACAACGGCCAGTTCGACGCCGGGTCGACGACAACGGGCTCGAGCATCTTGCCATTGACGCCGCCCTTGGCGTTGATCTCGTCGATGGTCATCAGCGCCATGTCTTTGAGCGATGTTTCGGAGATCGCCATGGTGCCGGACAACGAATGCAGAATCCCGACCTTGATGGTCTCGGCGGCCTGGACAGTCCAGGTCATGCCCATCGCGGCAATGGATGCCGTGAGTGTGAAAGCCTTGATCAAACTGCGACGCTTCATTGTGCGATCTCCATGAACGTTAAAGTTTTTTATGGTTGGCAGATGCGGACGACTGAAGGGTGTTTTGCAAGGGCTGTGCCCGGTCGGGGATGGGCAGGAAAATGTCGGTTTAGAGCGCTTGCGCGTGGGTTGGGTGCACCATGAAGGAACGCTCGTGGAGCGTTGGTGCAGGCGGCCGCGCCAGATTGGGGCGCGATCTGGTGGTAAACAAAAATCAAATGTGGGAGCGGCTTGCTCGCGAAAGCGGTCTGTCAGTCAATGCATAAGGTGACTGGCACGACGCCTTCGCGAGCAAGTCCGCTCCCACAGTTTTGAAAGGTGGAGAGTCAGCGACGGCGCATCAGACCGATGAAGAACAGCCCGCCAATGGCAGCGGTCGCGACGCCGATGGGCAGGTCTTCGGGGGCGATCATTGTGCGCGCGGCCACATCGACCCAGATCAGAAACACACTGCCGAGCAACATGCACACCGGCAGCAAGCGCCGATGTTCGGCGCCGACCAGACGCCGCGCAATGTGCGGCACCATCAGCCCGACAAACCCGATGGAGCCGCTGATCGACACCAGCACCCCGGTCATCAACGAGGCGATGACAAACACCCGCAAGCGTACCGAGCGAGCATTCAGGCCGAGGGTCACGGCGGTCTGCTCGCCCGCCATCAACGCGTTCAATGGCCGCGCCATGCCCAGCAGCAAAAACAATCCGAGCAATACGCTGGCCGCGGGCACCGCGAGCAACTCCCAGCGCGCCAGCCCGAGTCCGCCGAGCATCCAGAACATCACCGCTGAACTGGCGCGGTGATCGCCCATGAACAGCAGCAGATTGGCGATCGCCATCATCACGAACGACACCGCCACACCGCACAGCAGCAAGCGATCGCTGTCGAGCCGGCCATGGCGACTGGCAATCGCCACCACCACGAGCATGCTCAGCAACGCGCCAATGAACGCCGCAATCGGCAAGGTCAGCAGGCCGATGATTTCACCGACGTGCAGCACCACAATCACTGCGCCCAACGTCGCTCCGGATGTCACACCGAGCAGATGCGGATCGGCCAGAGGGTTGCGCGTCACCGCTTGCAGCACCGCGCCGATCAGTGCGAGGCCGGCACCGACCAGCGCCCCGAGCAACATGCGCGGCACGCGGATCAGCCAGACGATATGTTCCTGCCCGGCGCTCCAGTTCAGCTCGCCGAAACCGAGCGTCTTGTGCAGGATAATCCGCCACACCACGTCCACCGGCACCCGCGCCGGGCCGAAGCCGAGCGACACCACACACGACACCAGCAACAGGGCGCCGAAGGCCATCAGCAACAGGGCGTAGCGACGGTTGATCATTCGCCGTGGAAACCTTTGGCCAGTGTTTCAACAGCCAGCACGTTGTCGATTCCCGGTGTGGCCTGCACATACGGAATGACGATAAAGCGCTGGTTCTTGATCGCGTCCACCGATTGCAGGGCCTTGTTCTTCAGCAGGAATGCGATCTTTTGATCGGCGGTGATTTCGCTGTAGTCGACGATCACGATGACCTGCGGATTGTGCTCGACCACGGTCTCCCAGTTGACCCGCGTCCAGCTCGCTTCGACGTCATCGAGAATGTTGCGCCCGCCGGCGGCATCAATCAGCGCTTGCGGCATGCCGAGACGGCCGGACGTCATGGCGCGGTCTTCGCCGCTGTCGTAGAGGAACACTCGCGGCTTGTCGGCGGGCAGGCCTTTGCGCACGTCGGCGACTTGCGCCTGCATCCGGGCGATCAGCGCATTGGCGCGATCCTGCACGTCGAAGATTTTGCCGAGGTTGCGCAGGTCGTTATAGGTGTCGTCCAGCGTCGCCGCCGGGCGCTTCATCACGAACGCGCAGGACTCGGTCAGCTCATACACATTGATGCCCAGCGGTTGCAGGGTTTGCGGCGTGAGATCGCCGCCCACGCGCATGCCGTAATCCCAGCCGGCGAAGAAGAAATCGACGTTGGCGTTGAGCAGGGTTTCCACCGACGGATATTTCGCGGCCAGCTCCGGCAAACCGTCGAGCAGTGACTGCATCTGGGGCGTCACTGACTTCCAGCCACTGACGCCGCTGTAACCGGCCATCCTCGGTTTGAGGCCAAGGGCGAGCATCATCTGGGTCATGTTGATGTCGTGGCTGACCGCGTGTTTTGGCGCTTCCTTGAACGTCACTTCGCGGTTGCAGCTTTGAACGGTCAGCGGGTATTTCGTGGCCTCGGCCAAGGCTTGGGCACTGCACAGCACAAGAGCGACGCAAAGCAGGGAACGCACAGTCATGGTCGGGTTATCCAGGTGATTCGCGGGTAGTCGTGAAGGGGGTGAGAGTCGATCAATGCCTCGACGCCGAAGACGTCACGCAGCAGTTGGGTGGTGAGGACTTCTTGCGGTGTGCCACTGGCGACGATGCGGCCGTGGTTGATCACGTACAGTCGATCGCAGAACGCGGCGGCCAGGTTCAGGTCGTGGATGCTGGCGAGGGTGCCGATCTGCAGGCGCTTGACTCGTTGCAGCAGCTCAAGCTGATAACGCGGGTCGAGGTGGTTGGTCGGCTCGTCGAGGATCAGCAGTTGCGGTTGCTGAGTCAGGGCGCGGGCAAGGATTACCCGCTGTTTTTCACCGCCCGATAGCGTGGCGAAAGCGTGGTCTTCGAAGCCGTCGAGACCGACGGACTTGAGCGCTTGAGTCGCCAGGTTGCGATCTTCCTGCGTGTCGCCATCGAACAGGCCTTTGTGCGGCGTGCGGCCCATGGCGACCACTTCTTCGACGGTCAGGCCAAAGGCATCGGGGAATTCCTGCAAGACCACGGCGATGCGTTTTGCGCACCAGCGCGAGGATTGCTTCCACACGTTGTGGTGATCGAGTCTGACCTCACCGCTTTCCGGCTGACTGAATCGATAGGCGCACCGCAGCAGGCTGGTTTTGCCACTGCCGTTAGGGCCGATCAGCCCGACGAACTCACCGGCGGCCACTCGCAAGGAGGCGTCACGCAGCTGGAACTGGTGATGGCAGTGGCCGTGGCCCAGGGGTGTCCAGGCGAGGTTGGCGATTGTCAGTGAGGTCATCGTCTACTCTGAAATATCGGGTGCTGCTGATGACGCCTTCGCGAGCAAACCCGCTCCCACAGTGGAACGTATTTCAATGTGGGAGCGGGCTTGCTCGCGAAGGGGCCGGTGAATCAAAAGGTGTAATCAGCAGTGACAAAGAACGACCTCGGCTCGCCGAGTATCCACTGCTGGCCCTCATTGTATTGGCTTTGTGCGTACTGGCGGTCAAACAGATTGTTCACCTGCAAGCCCAGCGTGGTGTTGCGCAAGGCTTTCCACGACAGGGTCGCATCCACCACGGTGTAACTCGGCAGCTTATTGCGGTTGGCCATATCGGCGTAGCGCGCATCGACATAACGCACACCCGCACCGGCCTGCAGGTCATCGCTGATGCTTTTGTTCAGCCACAGATTGGCGGTACGACGTGGTACATCCAGCGGACGGTTGCCGTTGTACGACAGGGTCTGCCCGTTCACCGCTTCGGAAAAATCGTCGTACTTGGCCTTCACAATCGCCGCGTTGGCTTGCAGTTGCCAGGCGTGCGGCAATTGCAGGTCAAGGCTGGCTTCCAGGCCATTGGACGATTGCTGGCCGACTTGCTGCTTGAGCGTCGGGTTGCCCGGATCGTCGGTCAGCAGCTTCTTCTTGACGATGCGATAAGCCGCCAGCGTGAACTCGCCGCGCTGATCCCAGAACAATTGTTTCAGGCCGATTTCCGTCTGCCGGGCAGTCGATAGATCGTATTGCTGCTGGCTCGGGCTCAGGGAAATCAGCCCGCCGACGCCATCGGTGCTGGTCGCGACCTGGCCATAGAACGAAGTCTGCGGCGTCAGCGCAAACACCAGCCCGGCCTTCCAGTTGTTGCCGGTCAGGGTCTTGTCGCTCTGGCTAATGTCGACCAGATTGTTGCGATCCACGTGCACGTAGTCGCGGCGCACGCCGGTCACCAGCGACCAGCGCTCGCTCAGTTGCGTAAGGTTCTCGGCAAACACCGACATCTGTTTGGTGGTGCTGTCGAACTGATCCCGGTACGGGTTGGCGCTTTCGAAGTAGCCCGGTTGCGGGTGATACAGATCCAGCGCCTGGCCTTTGGGCAGCACGTCGTTGAACGGCGAGTTGCTGTCGAGCTGGAAGCGGATGCGGTTGTAATCGACGCCGGTCACGGTCTGGCTGTCGAGGCCGAACAGCGAGTGCTTGAAGGTGAAGGTCTGACGGTCGCCGACCTGCTCCTGTCGGTGGCCGATGCCGAAATAGCCACTGCGGCTGAGTTGTTGGGTGGCGGTGTCGAAGTTGTAGTTCTCGGCGTTCTGCCAGCGGCGCTGGGCCTTGAGGTAATACAGCTCGTTGCTGGCGCTGACCGCGTCGTTGATCTGCCAATCCGTGGTCAGGCGGGTCCACTGATCGTTGTAGTGCTGCTGGTCGTCGCGCACGTTGTAGTTCTTGTAGCGCAGGCTGTCGTGCAACCGGCCATTGATCAGCGGCGTGCCAAAGTAGTTTTGCGGGTGCTGGTCGCCGTAATCGTGGGCGAGGGTGAAGGCCAGATCATCGGTGGCCTGCCAGCGCAGGGCAGCGCTGATGAAATCGCTGGACGAGTCGCCGCGATCAATCCAGCCGTTGCTGCGCAAGCGATTGAGATTGAGGCGATAGCTCAGGGTGTCGGTCAGCGAACCGCCGCTGTCGAAGGCCTGCTGCTGGCTGTCGTAGGAGCCATAGCCGACGCGCACATGGTTTTCGATTTCACCTTCGAACGGCTTCTTCGGGGTCACGTTGACCACCGCGCCGGTCGCGCCTTCGCCGTACAACACCGAGGCCGGGCCGCGCAGCACATCGACGCGTTCCACCGACCAGGTGTCGACCGGAAAGGTCACTGTGCCCATGCCGCTGTACATTCGATTGCCGTCATACAACTGCATCACCGAACTCTGCCCGGTAAACCCGCGTGCCTGCAACGAGGTGCCGCCATCGCCTGGCGTACCGGTGCGGCTGATGCCGGTGCTGCGCGACACGGCGTCCTGCACGCTGCGATCGCCCCGGGCGCGAACCTGTTCGCCGCTGAGGCTTTGGACGCTGGCAGGGGTTTGCATGGCGTTGAGATTCAGGCGCGAGCCGGCGGTGGTCGGCGTGTTGAGGCTGACGCTTGCGTCGTCGATGACCGGTGCGCTGATGGTGCCGGTGGGCAGTGTCAGCGCCTGGTTGTCGGCATGGGCGTTGTTCAGGCCGAACAGACAGAGGCTGGACAAGAGGTACTTGTTCATCGGGGTGGTGAATCACTTCTTCAAAAGAAAGCCCGCAACTTTTGGTTGCGGGCAGAGCGGCGCATTTGCGTTATACAGTAACACTAAAAAAGGCCGGAGTTTAAGCCCCAGCAGTTTATAGATCTGTCTAAACCGCGCATCTCGCCTGCTTCACGATGAAGTTGAGGCAGATTCAGCTTGGCGGCCCAGGCGCGACAACAGCAGGCGATCCAGCAACCACACCACCACCAACGAAGCGCCCACCAGCGGGAAAATCACCGCCAGCGCGAGCATGATCACCACCCCGGTTTTCCATTTCGGCAAATCATGACGCAGCGGTGGCACACCCAACTTGCCCTGTGGCCGACGTTTCCACCAGATCACCACACCACTGACGGCGCTGAGCAAAATCATCAGGCAGATCAGTAGCACGACGATCTGATTGAAAGTGCCGAACATTTTGCCTTCGTGGAGCATCACGCCGATTTCGGTGGCGCGGGCCACCGCGCCGTACTGCTCGAAACGCACATCGGCGAGGACCTTGCCGGTGTACTGATCGACATGCAGGGTGGCGTCGTTGCGAGGGTCGTCGGCGAACACGGCGATGGTGAATACGCCGGTCGCGGTGGTTGGCAGGGTGATGCTGTAACCCGGCTCGACCTTACGTTGGTTGGCGATGTCCTGCACCGCTTGCAGGCTGATGGCAGGCGCCGCGGGGCCCGCGTGGGCGTCACCGTGGGCCATGTGCTCGGCGTGGTCGCCGGACATCGGCATCGGCGTGTTTTCCATCGCCCATGGCACGGTCTGGCGGGTGGCGCTGTTAAGGCTGCGGGCCTCGACGTCAGAGGTCGGCACGTTGTCCCACATGGCGGCCGGGAACACGTTCCACACCTGTGCGTATTGTTTGCCCCAGAAGCCGGTCCAGGTCATGCCACTGAGCAGCATCACCAGCAACAGGGTCGCGCCCCAGAACCCGGTGACGGCGTGCAGGTCACGCCACAACACGCGGCCGCGACTGTTCAAGCGCGGCCAGAGAATCCCCGCTGCCTGACCGCGCGGCCACCACAGGAAAAGCCCCGACACCACCAGCACCACGCCCCATCCGGCGGCCATTTCGATGAGACGGTCACCGACAGTGCCGATCATCAATTCGCCATGGATCGCCCGGGCGATGGCTTGCAGGTTCTGCTTGGCATCCTGCTCGCCGAGGATGTCGCCGTGGTACGGGTCGACGAACACATTCAGTTCGTGCCCGGCGTTCTTGACGACAAATTGCGCACTGCGCTCGGCGTTCAACGGTGGCAGGTATTGCGTGACCTGGCCTTGTGGGTAGGCGCTTTTCACCCGTTGTAGCAAGTCGTCGGCCGCAACAGTGTGGTGTCCGGCCGGGACGTTGAGCAGGCTGCTGTACATCAGCAAATCGAGCTGCGGTTTGAACAGGTAAACGATGCCGGTCAGGGCCAGCATCACCATGAAGGGCGCGACGAACAGACCGGCATAGAAATGCCAACGCCAGGCCAGGTTGTAGAAATTCGGTTTGGGCTTTTGCATCACGTTTGCTCCGCTTGGCTTGGATCTTTTAGTTGTTCTGCATTGGGTGGAACACCGCATTACCCCTGTGGCAGCGGGCTTGCTCGCGAAGATGGCGGCACAGCCAACATTGCTGGCGCCTGATACACCGCTTTCGCGAGCAAGCCCGCCCCCACAGGGGAGGGGGGGCAGCTTCGTTAGAAACTCATGTCCACCTTGGTCCAGAGCGTGCGCCCCGGTTCATTGATGGCTTGCGGGTCGTTGGCCGGGTAGCCGAAACCGGCGTTGCCCGCCAGGTTCAGGTGTTCGGCGTAAGCCTTGCCGAACAGGTTGTCGACGCCGGTACTGACCTTCCAGTGCTTGTTGATCCGGTAGGCACCGTTGAGCGAGAACACACCGAAGCCCGAACTCTTGTCGTAGTCCTTGCCGACCACGTTGCCCTTGTTCTGGTCGATACGGTTTTGCTTGGCCACCACTCTCCACAGTGCACCGGCGCTCCAGTTGTCTTCGCTGTAAGTCAGGCCCAAACGTGCATCGAGCGGTGGCATCTGCGGCAGGGCTTTACCGTCGCTGCTGTTCTTGCCCCAGGCGTAGGCCAGGGTTGCATCGGCTTTCCAGTGATCGGTGAGTTTGTAAGCCGTTCCGAGTTCACCGCCCATGATTCGCGCGTCGATGTTCTCGGCGCGGGAGGTCGTGCCCATCATCCCGGGGGTGTAATCGAACAGGATGTAATCGCGCACCACGCCGATGTAGCCCGACGCCCAGGCTTCGAGTTCGGCGCTCTTGTAGTTCACGCCGAAATCGAACTGGGTGGTCTTTTCCGGTTTGATCGAGTCGAACGCGTTGACCGAACCTGCGGGGCCCGACTTGGGCGAAAACAGTTCCCAGTAATCCGGGAAGCGCTGCACATGGCCGAGGCCGGCGAAGAGCGTGGCCGGGCTGTCGGCCAGGTCATGCTCGTAACGCACGAAGCCGCTTGGCAGTGTGTCGGCACGGGTGTTGTCGGCGGTTGGATTGGGGCGCGACATCATTCCCGAACCGGTGCTCTGCCGATAATCCTTGGCTGAAGCGCGGTCGACCCGAGCGCCGGTGATCAGCCGGTCACGGTCAGCGGCGTACCAGGTCATCTCGCTGAACACGCCATAGTTATGGAAGTCGGCGTCCTTGGTATACGGCAGATCCTTGTAGGTATCGATGCCCATCGAACTGCGCTGACGGTGTTCGTTGGTCTGTGCATCCAGCCCGGTGATCAGTTGGATATCGGCCCAGCGCCAGGTCGCTTTGATGCGTGCGCCGAGGGTCCGGCGATCAACGTTGGAGGCCATGGGGCCGGCCATCATCCCCGTACCGGACGGCGTGCGCAGGGTGTAGTTGTCCATCACATGGTCGGCGTAGTTGTAGTAGACCTGTGCTTCGAGTTTCTCCAGCACATCGCTGATGTTGGACTTTTCGAAACGCAGGCCGAGGCTTTCGCGCAGGAACTGCGAACCGTCCATGCCGCGACCGGCGTAGCGGGCTTCGCCGTCGCCCTTGCCGGCAGTCAGCTCGATCAAGGTGTCGGCGTCTGGGGTCCAGCCGAGCGCCACGTCGCCGTTCCACTTGTCGTAGCGTGAAGCGACAGTGTCATTGTTGCCGTCGCGATAGTCGTCGGAATGCGCGGTGTTGCCGATCACCCTTACATAACCCAACGGCCCGCCGGCAGCGGCGTCGATGACCTTGTCGAAGCGCCCGTGGGAGCCGGCCAGGATGCTGGCGTTCACCCGCGTGCCGAGTTCGCCGAAGCTTTCCGGTTCACGGTCGAACAGCACCGTGCCGGCCGATGCACCGGGGCCATAAAGCACGGTTTGAGGGCCTTTGATCACCGTGAGCTTGTCGTAGGTTTGCGGCGAGATGTACGACGTTGGCGCGTCCATCCGGCCAGGGCAGGCGCCGAGCATCATGCTGCCGTTGGTGAGGATGTTGAGCCGCGAACCGAACATGCCGCGCAGCACCGGATCGCCGTTGGTGCCGCCGTTGCGCACCAGGGCGAAGCCCGGAATGGTCTTCAGGTAATCACCGCCATCACTGGCCGGCACCGGTTGGCGCGGATCCTTGGGGTTGGTGACAACCGTCAGTGGCGAACTCGGCGCAATGGCGGTGATCACCGTCGGGCTCAGTTCATCCGCGTGTGCGGCGTGATCATCGGCCAGCACCAGAGGGGACAGCAGGACGCCGCAAAGGACGGCGGTCGCGTGCCTGAAACGAATACGCGATTCGTTCAAAGCGAAGGACGCCTGGGCAGCGCCCGAGCGTGAAACAGCAGAAAACCTGGACATGACAATTTCCATCAAACAGTCGTAAACGACACGGCCGGCAGCCTGAAGCTGTCTTCTCAACCGTGTGTAATCAGAGGTGGGTGATTACGCTGCGATGGGCGGGGCGCGGGTGCGGGCGCCGGGGAAGAAGGTTTGCCGGGCGTGGCCCAGGCGCGGGGAGGGCGGGGTGAAGGGGTTGGCGTGGGCGATGCTGAATGCGGCGAACGAGCCACCGCCGGTCAGCGCCGGGCAATTGAACAGCAGGCTGCAATAGCCGCACTTTTCCCACAGTGCGTGGTGCGAGGATTGCGGCGGGCAGTGTTCGGCGCAAGGCTTGGCGCCGTGCCCGGCGTGCTCCATGCCCGGCATATCCATCGACATCTCCATGCTCATCGGCATGGAGGTCGAGGCGTGTTGATCCATCGGCATCGACTGAGAAATCAGTGGGCCGATGAAGATCATCAACATGGCGAACAGGGCGATCCAGCTGCCGCAGGTCAGATGTTCAGTCTGACGGCGTTGCAGGGATGGCCTGGCGCTCAGCGGGCGCATGGGCGTCGTTAACCGTATCGGTTATTGGGCGTGCGCGTGTTCCGGCATGTCGTGCGGCGGTTTCTTCTGCACGGCGACTTCGACGGTGACGTCCCCGGCCTTCTCGAAATGCATCGTCAGCGGGAAACGTTGGCCGTCGCTGAGCAGGCTGCGATCGGTCGGGTTGAGCAGCATGACGTGATAGGCCATCGGCGCGAACGTCACCTTGCCGCCGGCCGGAATGTCTACGCTCGGCACTTGCTGCATCTTCATCAGATCGCCCTGCATCACATGCTCGTGCAATTGCGCTTCGGGGGCGATAGGCGAGTCGACACTGAGGAGTCGATCGGCCGTTTTGCCGGCGTTATGAATCACGAAATACGCCGCGACGGTGGGTGCGTTGGGCGGCAGTTCCTGCGACCACGGGTGGGCGATTTCCAGTTCCCCGGCCTTGTATTCATGGGCATGGGCAAAACACGCAGGCAACAGCAACGCAGCGAGGACGATGATTTTTTTCAACATGGCAGTTCTCCAGAACGATTTGAAACGCAGGTCAATTGCGCGAACAAATCAAACCAGAGGGGAAGCGCGGGGATTGAGGCTCGGCCATTGCTGGCGCGGTGTGGGTGTTTGCAGTGAAACCGGCGCGACGCTGCGATGGCTTTCGTAACGGGCGAAATACAGCTGCGGCGCATGCCCCGGCAGCGCCACCAAAGGCGCCGACCCGGAGCAACACCAGCAATGCTGCATGTTGGAATGGCTGTCGCTGGGCGGGGCTTGCTGATCCGTGGCGCCGATGTCGATCGCCACCATTTTCGTCCCGCTGCCGGTGCAGAAACTGCTCCACAGCAGTTGTTCGGCCGGTGAATTGGCCGCTTGCGCCATCGCCCCCGTCATCGGCATGGCGAGCATGTTGAACAGCACTGCAAAGCAGGCGATCCAGGCAATGGCTAGCCGTTGTCGGTTCATGGGACAGATCCGTTGGGTGGGCGATCAGGCGCGGCTATTTAGCCTGATCGGGGCCGATAAGTAAAAAAGCGTCGTGCGGTTTGGTGTCGCAGCGCTCTCTTCAATTACTTGCTCAGTTCACTGGTACGGCATGAACCTGCATATCGACACCAAGCGTAGCGCGGATTACCGAAAATATTCTGGCCAGGTTGTCCATGCTCGGATTACCGTTGGCTGACAGCATTCGATGCAGGCTTTTACTGGGTTTTTGGGTCTCCCTTGCAAGCTCTTCGAAGCCGACCGTCGCGTTAACAAGATCGCGCAAAATGATCCTCGCCATTTCTGGTTCGCCATTCAGGAACAGCGTAGCGGCCTCATCCAGCAATGCTTGAGCAAACTCCGGGTCTCGTTGGGCACGTTCTGCAATTGAATGTTTGTAGCTTCGAGTGAGAACCATCAAATTACCTCCGGTCCTGTTCAGCTTTTTTCGAGTTCGAAATTCGGCTATCAACGCTTTCGCCTGTTTGATGTCTTTTTTTGTGTGGATTTGTCTCCTCCTCCGAACAAAATGATCAGCCGTTTTCCTTCTTGTACGAGATAGATTCTGTACCCTGGTCCCCAATTGATTCAGTATTCGCCTAGACCGTCGAACCATTTGATGTTGGAAGTGTTGCCCATTTCCAATCGAATCATTGCATTAGAAACCTTGATTGGCGCCTGTACGTTCAGCGTGGAAATCCACCGGCCAAACGGGCTTGATTCATCTTCCTGCAGATATTCTTCGAGTGTGATCACGGCTGGCTCAGAAGGTAACGAATAGGTTACTTATCACGCAAGCTATGGATCTTGCCCTACAGGTCGATTGCCTCCAACGCAGCCAGTGTTTCTTGAAGCGACAGAAACTCCCGATCAGCCCCCGGCAACCCCGGCCGCTTCAACACCAGAACCGGCACCCCACGCTCGCGCGCCACTGCAAGCTTCGGCTCGGTCGCGGTGCTGCCACTGTTCTTGCTGATCAGCACATCGATTTGCCGTCGCTCGAACAACGTCCGTTCATCCTCCAGCAGAAACGGCCCGCGCGCGCCGATGACTTCGCAGCGTTCGTTGCCGGGATAAACATCGAGGGCGCGCAGGGTCCAGAATTGATCCGCCGGGATTTCGTCCAGATGCTGCAACGGTTCGCGACCGAGGGTGAACAGTGGGCGGCGAAACGGCGCCAGAGCGCTGATCAATTTGGTCCAGTCGCCGACTTCGCGCCAATCGTCACCCGGTTGCGGCTGCCATGCGGGGCGGCGCAGGGCCCAGCAGGGGATGCCGGTCAGTTGCGCGGCGGTGGCGGCGTTCTGGCTGATTTGCGCGGCATAGGGGTGGGTGGCGTCGAACAGCAGATCAATGCCTTCGTCACGGATGAATTGCGCCAGCCCTTGGGCGCCACCGTAGCCGCCGATGCGCACCTGGCAGGTCAGGTCGGTGGGCACACGGCCCACCCCGGCCAGGCTGTAAATGTGCGAAGGCCCTAAAGTCCGGGCGATGGCCAGTGCTTCGGTCACGCCGCCCAGTAGCAAAATGCGCTTCATGCAGACCCTCCTGCGTGACCGACGATGCCGCCCTGACGGTCAATCGCAAACACTTCGACCTGTACCTGCGCCGGCACCACGCTGCGGGCGAAATTCAGCGCATGACGACACACCTCATCGCCCAGCGCGATCCCCACCGCACTGGCCATGGCCAATGCCTGCTGGCTGGTGTTCGCTGCACGAATGTCGCGCTGCAAACCTTCATCGGCACCGATGGCGGCGGCCCATTCGGCCAGTTGCGGCAAGTCGATGCTGGAATGTCGCGAGTGCAGATCCATATGCCCGGCCGCCAATTTACTGATCTTGCCGAAGCCACCGCACAGGCTGAGTTTATCCACAGGCACCTTGCGCAGATGCTTGAGCACGGCACCTGCGAAGTCGCCCATTTCGATCAGGGCGATTTCCGGCAGGTCGTAGACCCGGCGCATGGTGTCTTCGCTGGCGTTGCCAGTGCAGGCCGCGATGTGCAGAAAACCGTTGGTCTTGGCGACGTCGATGCCTTGATGGATCGATGCAATGTACGCCGCGCAGGAAAACGGCCGGACGATGCCGCTGGTGCCGAGGATCGACAGCCCGCCGAGAATGCCCAGGCGCGGGTTCATGGTTTTCAGCGCCAGCGCTTCACCGCCCTCGACATTCACCGTGACCTCGAAGCCGCCAGCGTATCCGGTCTCGGCGGCGAGCAGGCTCAGGTGGTCGCTGATCATCTTGCGTGGCACCGGGTTGATCGCCGGTTCCCCCACGGCCAGCACCAGGCCCGGGCGTGTCACGGTGCCAACGCCCTTGCCGGCCATGAAACGAACGCCTGGCTCGGTCATCAGTTGCACCTGCGAGTAGAGCAGCGCGCCGTGGGTCACGTCCGGATCGTCGCCGGCGTCCTTGATCGTCCCGGCTTCCGCGCCGTTGTCGGTCAGTCGACAGAACTCCAGACGCATCTGCACCTGTTTACCTTTGGGCAGCACGATTTGCACGGCGTCGGCTGCAGTGCCGCCGAGCAACAGGCGTGCGGCGGCGAGGCTGGTGGCCGTGGCGCAACTGCCGGTGGTCAGGCCGCTGCGCAGTGGTGCGGGTTGTTCGGCGGTTTCGTCACGCATCGAGAGGTTTGACCAGATCGAGCAAGGTGATCGGCAGCGCCTGACGCCAGGTGTCGAACTCGCCCAGGGGTTGCGCCTGGGCGACGTGGATGCGCGTCAGCTCGCCGCCGTAACGTTCGCGCCAGTTCATCAAGGTGATTTCGCTTTGCAGGGTCACCGCGTTGGCGACCAGACGGCCACCGGGTTTGAGCTGCTCCCAGCACGCCTCGAAGACACCTTCGCGGGTTACGCCGCCACCGATGAAAATCGCGTCCGGGCGCTCCAGACCGGCGAGAGCCTGCGGCGCACGACCACGGATCAGTTGCAGTCCCGGCACACCCAGCGCCTCGCGGTTGTGTTCGATCAATTGCTGACGGCCCTCATCGGCTTCGATGGCCAGCGCCCGGCAGCCCGGGTGGGTGCGCATCCATTCGATGCCGATCGAGCCGCTGCCGGCGCCGACATCCCAGAGCAATTCGCCCGGCGTCGGGGCGAGGCGGGCGAGGGTGATGGCGCGCACGTCGCGCTTGGTCAGTTGACCGTCATGCCGGAAGGCCGAGTCGGGCAGGCCGGCGAGGCGCGACAGACGCGGAGTGTGGCTGTCGGCCAGGCATTCGATGGCAATCACATTGAGATCGGCCGTCGGCGCGTTGTTCCAGTCATTGGCGCTGCTGTCGAGCCGCCGCTCGGCCGCACCGCCCAGATGCTCCAGAACGCTCATCCGGCTCGCGCCAAAACCACGATCACGCAACAGCGCCGCCACAGCCGCCGGGCTCTGCCCGTCGTTGCTCAACAGCAACAGGCGCACGCCGCTGAACAATTGGGCATTGAGCGCCGCCAGCGGCCGGGCGACCAGTGACAGTGTCACCACGTCCTGCAATGGCCAGCCGAGGCGGGCAGCGGCCAGCGAACAGGAGGACGGCGCGGGCAGAATCAGCATCTCGTTGCTCGGCACCTGACGCGCGAGGCTGGCGCCAACGCCGTAGAACATCGGGTCACCGCTGGCCAGCACGCAGACGGCCGCGCCGCGTTGTTCCAGCACCGGCGCGAGGGAAAACGGGCTCGGCCACAACGCCCGCTCGCCGCGAATGCACACTGGCAGTAAATCCAGTTGCCGCTGGCCACCGACGATCCGCGAGGCGCCCATCAGGGCTCGCCGGGCGTTTTTGCCCAAGCCCTTGAAGCCGTCTTCACCGATTCCCACAACCGTCAGCCAGGGTGACATCTATATTCCTCTAAACATGTCGATCCGACGGGCAGACTTTTCATGCCACCGGACAAAGCAGGCATAATACCGCGCCTTCGTCCACGAAGCGCCTTTCCCACGCAGCCGGTCAGCCCCTTGAACGAACGCCCGATGTCCACCGCCATACGCCCCTCGGCCTGCCCGGGGTTGCTGCGTATCGTCCAGGCATTGGACGGTGGCATCTGCCGGATCAAGCTCAATGGCGGCTCGATCACCGCGGATCAGGCCGATGCCGTGGCGCAGGCTGCCCAGCGGTTTGCTGGCGGCGTGATCGAGGCGACCAACCGCGCCAACCTGCAAATTCGCGGGATCGGCTCGCACAGCGCCGCCCTGATCGACAGTCTGCTGGCCGCCGGTCTAGGGCCGCGAAGTGCTGCCGGCGACGATGTACGCAACCTCATGCTCAGCCCTGCCGCCGGTATCGACCGGCAGATGCGTGTCGATACCCGCGCACTCGCCGCGCAGATTCTCGACACCTTGCAAAGCCACCCACGCTTCTCTGAGCTGAGCGCCAAGTTCGCCGTGCAACTGGACGGCGGGGAAGCGCTGGCAATGCTCGAACATCCGCATGATCTGTGGCTGTCGGCGTTCGAACACGACGGCGAAGTGCTGTTGGCGTTCGGGTTTGCCGGATGCCCGACGGACCGGGCAGTCGGCGCCGTGTCGCTGGAAAACGGCCATGCGCTGGTCGTGGCGGTGCTGACGTTGTTCCTTGACCTGGCCCGACCAGAGCAGACGCGCATGCGTCATTTGCTCGAAGAGTTGCCCATGCGGGCCTTTCTTGAGCGGTTGCGAGAGCGTGTGCCGGTTAAATCGGTCATGGGCTGGCAGCGCGCATCAGCGGCGGATGATTTGCACATCGGCGTTCATCCGCAGCACACCGATAACCGGGTCTATGTCGGTGCCGTGCCGCCACTGGGGCGTCTCGACCCGGTCATGCTGCGTGGCGCGGCACAACTGGCGCGTCAGTTCGGTGATGGCAGCCTGCGTTTCACACCCTGGCAAAGTCTGTTGCTGCCCAACGTGAAACCGTGTGACGCGGCGCAGGTGCTGCGCAGCCTGCAACACCTGAACCTGTTGACGCAGCCCCTCGAACCGTTGGCGCGACTGATCGCCTGTACCGGTTCTGACGGCTGTGGCAAAGGTCTGGCCGACACCAAACAGGATGCCCGCCTGCTGGCGCCACTGCTGCCCCCGGGTGTGAGTGCGCACCTGTGCGGCTGCCCGCGTTCGTGCGCCGCCGCCCACTGTGCCCCGGTGACCTTGCTGGCCGTCAGTCCCGGTCATTACGACCTCTATTTTCGCGATGCTTTGCTGCCGGGATTCGGCGCGTTGCGCGCAAGCAACCTTACTATTGAAGCGGCCGCGACCCTGCTCGACGCCCGCTCTCGGAGCTCCCTTGATGCTTGATTACATCCGCGACGGTCAGGAGATCTATCGCAACTCCTTCGCGATCATTCGCCGCGAGGCCAATCTGGCGCGCATCCCGGCCGACCTGGAAAAACTCGCGGTGCGGGTGATCCACGCCTGCGGCATGGTCGAGGCTGTCGACGGTCTGCAATTCTCGGCAGGGGCCGGCAAGGCCGGGCGCGATGCGCTCGCTGCCGGTGCGCCGATCCTCTGTGATGCACGCATGGTCTGCGAAGGCGTGACCCGCGCGCGTCTGCCGGCCAACAATGAAGTGATCTGCACCCTGCGCGATGAGAGCGTGCCGGTGCTGGCGCGTGAGTTGGGCAACACCCGTTCTGCCGCCGCGCTGGAACTGTGGCGGCCGCATCTGGAAGGCAGTGTGGTGGTAATCGGCAACGCGCCGACCGCGCTGTTCTATCTGCTGGAAATGCTCGACGCCGGGGCGCCGAAACCGGCGCTGATCCTCGGCTTCCCGGTGGGCTTCGTCGGCGCCGCTGAATCGAAAGCCGCGCTGGCGGCCGACAGCCGAGGCGTGCCGTTCGTGATCATGCAAGGCCGGCTCGGTGGCAGCGCGATGGCCGCCGCCGCCGTCAACGCCCTCGCCACGGAGATCGAATGATGCAGGCAAAAGGTCGTTTGATTGGCCTGGGCGTCGGCCCCGGTGACCCGGAACTGATTACCGTCAAGGCGCTGCGCCTGCTGCGCGAGTCGCCCGTGGTGGCGTACTTCGTGGCCAAGGGCAAAAAGGGCAACGCATTCGGCATCATCGAAGCGCACCTGCAAGCAGCACAGAACCTGCTGCCATTGGTTTACCCGGTGACCACCGAAGCGCTGCCGGCACCGCTTTCCTATGAACAGGTCATCAGTGATTTCTACGATGAAGCGGCCCAAACGGTGGCCGCGCATCTGGATGCCGGTCGCGACGTCGCGGTGATCTGTGAAGGGGATCCGTTCTTCTACGGCTCCTACATGTATTTGCACGATCGCCTCGCCAGCCGTTACGAGGCGCAAGTGGTGCCGGGCGTGTGCTCGATGCTCGGCGGCGCTTCGGTACTCGGCGCGCCGTTGGTGTATCGCAATCAGAGCCTGTCGGTGCTGTCCGGGGTCTTGCCCCATGAAGAGTTGAAACGACGCCTGGCCGATGCCGATGCGGCGGTGATCATGAAGCTGGGGCGCAATTTCCCCAAAGTGCGTCAGGTGCTCGAAGAGCTCGGTCTGGCTGAGCGCGCGCTGTATGTCGAGCGCGCGACCATGGCCAATCAGAAAATCGTGCCGATGGATCAGGTCGAGCCGATGTCCTCGCCGTACTTCTCGCTGATCATCGTGCCTGGCGAGCGGTGGCAAGGCTGATGACTCACTCCACACCCGCCATCGTCATTCTCGGTCAGGGCAGCCTGGCCACCGCCCGCCGTATTCAGCAGGTATACCCCACTGCGCAGATCCATGGCCTGGCCGGTCGGGTCGAAGGCGCTGACTGCACCTATCCGGAGTTCGGCGCCACGCTGCGTGACTTGTATCAGCAGGACACGCCGATCATTGCCCTGTGTGCGGCCGGGATTGTCATTCGCACGCTGGCGCCGCTGTTGCTGGAGAAGGGCGCCGAGCCTGCGGTTCTCGCCGTCGCCGAAGACGGCAGCGCCGTGGTGCCGCTGCTTGGTGGCCTCGGCGGCGTGAACGTCATGGCGCGGGAAATCGCCGCCGGGCTGCAAGTCGCCCCGGCCATTACGACCAGCGGCGAGCTGCGTTTTGGCACCTGCCTGCTCAATCCCCCGAGCGGCTACGCACTGGCGGATCTGGAGCTGGGCAAGCGTTTTGTCTCCGATCTGCTGGCCGGGCACAGCGTGCGCATCGAAGGCGCCGCGCCGTGGCTGGCGCAGGCACAGTTGCCGGAAGATCCGCAGGCGCAGCGTTCAATTCATGTGAGCAGTGCCGAGCGCGAAGCCAGCGCCAATGAGCTGCTGATCTATCCGCGCAGTGTGGCGGCGCTGGTCAGCGCCGACGTCGCCGATCTGCCAAACACCCTGCGTACAGCGTTGCACGACGCGAAAGTGGCGGTGCAATCGTTGGCGTGTCTGGTGGCGATCGACACGCAGATGGCTTCGGCGAATCTGCGTGAAGCGGCGTTGGAACTGGGCGTGCCGCTGCGGTTTATTGGCGCAACGGACGAACTCCCGGCATTGCCGGGCGTGTCGATGATTGAATCTGTACACGGCATCACTTTGGCTCTCGCTGAGCAACCGTTGGACATCGCGCAAGTTGGGCGTGCGCGCGGTCGTCTCGCCGTCATCGGCCTCGGCCCCGGCGCTGCCGAACTGATGGTGCCAGCGGTGAAAGCCGAACTGGCCCGCGCCACCGACGTGCTCGGCTACGAAACCTATGTGCGTATGGCCGGCCCGTTCCGTGACGATCAGGTGCAGCATTGCACCGACAACCGTGAAGAGATGCAACGTGCCCGCCACGCCTTCAGGCTGGCGGCTGCCGGGCGTTCGGTGATTGTGGTGTCATCCGGTGATCCGGGGGTGTTCGCCATGGCTGCGGCAGTGCTCGAAGCGCTGCACGAGTCCGATGACCCGGCCTGGCACAACGTTGATCTGGACATTCTTCCGGGCGTCTCTGCTTCACTTGCCACCGCCGCTCAGGCCGGCGCGCCGCTGGGGCATGATTTCTGTGTGATGTCGCTGTCGGACAACCTCAAACCCTGGTCGATTATCGAAAAACGTCTGGATCTGGCCGGCGAAGCGGACCTGGCACTGGCCTTCTACAACCCGATCTCCCGTGCGCGCCCATGGCAATTGGGCCGCGCGCTGGAAATCGTGGCGCAACATCGCAGCGCCGAAACGCCCGTGGTACTGGGGCGAGACATCGGGCGTCCGGGGCAGACCTTGCGTACGACGACCCTCGGCGCCTTGACCCCCGATCAGGTGGACATGCGCACCATGGTGTTGATTGGTTCTTCCACCACTTGCACTTTTGCCCGTGCCGGCGGTGGAGATTGGGTCTATACGCCACGCTGGTATGGGGAAAAACCGGTTTCTTGAAAAAAACCATCGTTGCAGCGTCGAGAATGTTGTAAGCAACTTCAAGTCGACGTGACATCGGGTTAATACTTTTCGCGTTTAAAGTCAGTGCGTATAAACAAGGCCGCGAACCTTCCGGGTTCGCGGCCTTGTGCGTTTATTGGTTTGAAATGCCCCGGCGCAGTTGTTGCCGAATTATGCCGTTGTCGACGCTGAATGTTGTTCAATGTTTCGTTTGACATTACTTGCGTTTCTTCACTTTTGAGTGCTCCGTGTTTACGCCTTAGTTTTGTCCGACTTTTGAATAGTTGATTCAAGGATGAGAGCGATGAAAAAGAATACGGATGACTACAGGTTCATATCGGCTGAAGATTATTCAGCACTTCAAATGGCATTGAGCGAGTTTGCCGGTTCCGCCGAATACACGGCACTGGCCACGTACTATCAATTGTTCAATCAAACGCACAATGAAGCCGAACAATGGCTGTCGCTGAAACTTTTCCAAGAGTCGCTGACAACATTGCTGGACCGCAAGAAGACACCCGTGCCTGTGGAGATCAATCGGATTAAAAACTGGCTGAGTCAGTCGGAGGCGAGGCTGTCGGCGACGGTGGACATGCTTCATGGCGTCGCCCGGCCAGTGCCGAAGATCATGCACTTCGTCTGGGTTGGTGGCAGTGAAGTCGGTGACATCCAGCGTGATTACATGAACATCTGGCGCGCAGTACTGGAGCCTGAGGGGTATCGGTTCAATCTCTGGTTCGACAGTGATGCATTGTTGGCGTTTGAGATGAACCGGGTGATTCTCGACAGTGCAAGAGCGCATGCCATGGAGGCGGGAGGCGACAAGGTCACCCACCCCAACTACCTGGCACGGATGATCGAGGATCGCGCACGGGTGTTGAAACACCAGATGTTCGAGTATCTCGAACAACCGCAATGGCGCGGTCAAGCGGACGCGGCACGCATTGACCTGATGGTCCGCGCTTACGGCAAGGACCGTGCAACCCTCGACGCCTTTCGCCAGCGCTGCCTTGAGACGCATCTGGCAATGGCCGGCCAGGATCTGCAGTTGCGTGACGTCAGGCATGAGTTCGCCGACCACTTTTTACAGGATGTCTACCAGCGAGAAGTCGCCCTGCGTGGCAATTTTGCCGCGGCCAGTGATGTTGTGCGGTTGCAGGCCGAGTATTTGGAGGGTGGTCGTTACAGCGATATGGATTACTTGCCACCGCTGGCCGATAAGTTGGGTGGGGTGGATATCAGTGGTTTCGATGATGTACAGCGGTTGGGTGTCTTGCAGTTGTTACTCAATCACAACGAGGCACTGATGCCGGGACGGGATCGCGCACGTTATGCGGATAAAACCGACAAAATTCCTGCCAGTCACAAGGCGTCGCTGCTCGCTTTCGCGCGCGGCAAGCCGGATGCCCGTGACATATTTGTTCCATCTGCCGATGCGCGAGTGCCCGAGAATGGATTTCGCATGGGCATTCAATTCGACCGACAAATGAATGCGCACTTCCTGGCACATCCTCGTAGTGGTATGACCCTGTCGATCATGCAGTTGATTCGCTTCAATTATGACGCTTTGCAAACCGTTGAACGCAGGGCTGCCGAGGCGGGTATCAACTGGTCGGAAATCGACAAGTTGTCGGGTCTGATTGAAAACGTCATGAACGAAAAAAGAGCAGAAGGAAAGCTCACGCCATCAGTCGAAGATTTTCTGAGTCATTTGGCTCAGTCCATTTTAAGTTACTACCAGGACGGTATTCGCATCGACGCTCGCGGCACAATAAACCTGACGGGCCCCGGTGCCGCCAACATAGGTTTGCGGGGATATATCGAAACTCATCTTCAAACCGACTACGTCGGCATCATGAACAGACTGGCGCTGAGTGAAGGCTATAACTTCAATACCGAAGAGGAAACGATCTCCGGCTGGACCGTCAATGCCCAGCCTGAAGAGTGGTTGGCGAAAGAGCAGGAAAAATGGCAAACCGGCAAACTCAAATCACGTTATGCCGGCAATCTGGCAGAGTTGCTGAATCAGCAGACCCTGACGTTCAAACAAGGCTGGCCGGTGATTGAAGGCAAGCCGGTGCTGTTGACCTCGGTATTGCAACAACTGATGGATGAGTTGGGCGAACCGTTCAATCGTGCAATGAAGGACAAGTTGAGTGGTGACATCACCTTCAACAAAAACGTTTCCATCGGATTCGACGCACGCCAGGAAATCCTCGCGCAGCCTAACAGTGACTTACCCGTTTCTCATGGGGCGCAGTCCACCACAAACTTGAACGAGCTGTTCTCCCATGTTGCTCACGGTTCACTGACGCTTGAGCAGTTGAGCCCGCTGCAGCGGGTCATGCTGGGCGGTATTTTCGGTGCCATGCACCTGGATGCCAACGGGTTTGCCGGCGCATGGCAAGAGGTGCTGACTATCGCTCGCGAAACCTCTGAAGGGGGAGTGTTTGCCCGTTTCAATGCCATTGAAAAAGCCTTGCGCCAGCGTCCGTCACCGGCATTTCAGGCAGGCCTTGCGCGCGGTGGCGTATCCGGCAAACACACGGCGCGCGAACTCAAAGTGCTCGCGCTCAACGAACCGCTGACTCTGAGTCAATGGGGCGAGCGCCTCGGGCAAATCAACAACACCGCGCAACGTCACTATCACCTGCGCATCCTCAATCGCGGTGCCCAGGTTCGTGAGGCATTTGTCAAGGCAGGCGCCGTTTCTTCCCGGCAGGTGCCGCAAGACCTGCTGATGCAGACAACCGGTGACCCCGGCCGCAGGTGTTATCCGCTGGCACTGTTGATGGCGGCGGCACTGCCTCGTGGCGAGTCAGCGGAGCGGGCGTTGATCGGCAGGGTGGCCAATGCCAGCCAGACCCCTGAAGACGCAGACGCCCGGACCTTGCAGCAGGCGCTGGATGAATTGCATGACTTGCCTCTGAGTGATGTCGGCAAACCGTTGGGCAGCCAAAGCCTGGAACACATCGCACAGGCGCTTGAGGCGAAAACGGCGCCCGTCGTCATGCTGCTCGATACCGGTAATCACGCCCTGCTGGTGGCGAAAACCAGAGTGGGTGATCAGAGCGTCTATCGTTTTTATGAGCCGAACTTTGCGATCTATGGGTTTGCAGGTGTACAGGAACTGAAGCACGGCGTGGCGCATTACCTGAGTGCCGAGAACGGCGCCTTGGCCAGGTTGTACGGTCTGGGTGACGGCGTTCATCCGCAATTCAACGTCATCGAGTTGAATACCGCGGCGATTGCGCAAAAGGTTGCGTCGGTGAATCTGCTGCTGGACGGCTTTGTGCAAAACTCCGCCGTTGTTGACACGCAAACCGCCACGGTGTGGGACAAACAAGCCATCGCGCGTACACGCTCGTTAAACGACAACAGCCGGATGGGGGCCAGTCTGGCGCAACTCGATGCTCGGTACTGGGCAGGTGAGCTTGAACAGGCCACTCATGCCTTGCGCACTGAACACAAAGTGGGGCGCGAGTATTTACCCCTGCTGGAAACGGTTCGGGAAGATTCCGATAGCCGTTACAGCGTGACGCTGGTGGATGCGCGCAACCCGCAAAAGACCTTGAATATCACCACCCTCGATTCGCGGCTAAGCAACGTCAAAAAACATGTGCAGCGTCTGGTGAAAAGCCTGGCAGGCGCTGACCGCGCATCGGGTGAAGCCGATGGCGGCAGTCGTTTGAGTTTTGCCTTTGCGATCCAGACGCTGATCACCGAAATGCGTCATCGCGACTATCAGGCCGACCACGGTCAGGTCCCGGCATTGTCGATAGCCCTGCAGGTGCAGGTGTATGTCAGTTACGCCCAGTTGGGGTATGGCGTGTTGAGCGATTCGCTACAGACAATCCGCCTGGTGCGTCAGGTGGCGGCCAGTGAGCAGAGTCTGGCGCTACGCCAATCGTCATTGTCCGGACGGCTTCTGGGGCGTGCAGCCACAGGCGTCGGGACTGTTTTTTCCGTGGCCAATATCGGCTTCGACATTTACGGCCTGGCGGTTGCCACCCACCAGGAGCAGCGCTCGCGGCTGGCCACGCAACTGGTGTTCGATGCGTCAGCCCTGGGGCTGGATATCGTCGCACTGGCCGCGGGTGGAACCGTCGGCGCTGCCGCCGCTATTGTGTCAGTGCCGTTGCTCGGTGTTGGCATCGGTGTATCGGCCATCGCCAGTAACCTGGGGCAGATCAGCGACAAGGCCCGGGCCGTGGGTGCCCATTTGCGCAAGATTCAGAATGCTTACGGAACGGCCGGTTACACGCGCAAGGGCCGTGTGCTGCGCTTCGAACCGGAGGCGGTCGTCACGCGCTTGGATCTGCAAAATAGCCAGGTTTATTTTGACAGCCAGAAGTTCTACCCCATGGATCGCGCAGGGTTGGAGTTACCGCAGTACAACGATGATCCGAAGCGAATTCATCAAGCCATCGATATCCGTCAGTCGCTGGGACTGCCCGGGCGAATCGATCTGGTCAGGGTCGTGCCCGACGATATCCAGACGGTCGTGCTGCCGTGTACGCCGACCTGTTATTACGGTTACGAATACCAACTCGGAACGCCGGGTTTTGCCTACACGCCAATGCCCGGAGAATGGCACGAACCACGGGCCAGCAGCGAGGTCCCGACATCCTTCGCCTCGTACGTTGTGCCTGGCCTGGCATTGCTGGATTACGCCAGCGGTAGCATTGAAACCTGGTACCCGGATTTGCGTAACAGCGCAGTAGAAAAGCTGGAGTACGACGAGCATGGTCATCAGCGTTTCTATTTCACGGTCAACACACCGTTTCCGCACATTCTCTACAAACTGCACCCGGTCTATAAGCCGACGACGATCGAGGTGCAACTGGACGAGCATGTGCGTCAGTTGGTGGTGCCGGAGCTGCCGGCGGAGTGGAAAAATCTGGTTTCCTATGAAATCACCGCTCAAACCGGGCTCTACCATTTCTGGCTCACACCAGGGATTGTCGCCGTGACGCTCCCGCAAGGGCGCGCTCAATGGGTGGTTCGCGCGCCTTGGGCCAGCCTCGAACGCGTGACCTTCGACGATCCCCAACTGAAGGTCGACGGCATTGTGCTCAATGCCTTCGACGGGTTTATTGAGCTGGCCGGGGGCGAGTTATTCCGGATCGACTGGAATGACCTCAGATTGCATCTGGTCTCGATCACGCTTGATGCCAGCCGCAGCATGGCGCAGGTTCTGGCACATCTGCGTAAACGGGTAAACGAGCAGCGATGGGTGACCGGGTATGTGCCTCTTTACGCGTTCAAGGTGCCTTTCACTCCGGGTGAGCGATCGGTGTTCACCACCGCTTTCTATGATGTGCTGCGGGATCGAATGTTGTATGCCCGCAATCTGCCGGTTGTTGTCAGGGAGGGGATCGTGCTCGGTGGTGCCAGCGTCGACCATGCCTGGTTCTACCACCCTGATCACGCGACGGTGTGGTGTGTCGATGCGGTCACCGGCACAGTCGTTCACCGTTTTCGTTTGATGAACCCGGCGAGTGGCTCGAAGATCATCGGCTGCCTACAGGATGACGACGGTACGCTGCGGGTATCGCAACGCATGCTTGAGCAGACGGAGGTCGAGGTCACGTTGCATTACCGGATCGCGGATTGGAACGTGGTGCTGACGGGGATCAAGACTTCGTCTCTTGCGCGCGACTATGTCAACAAGCCAGGCGCCGTGTACTGGGCTTCCCTTATCAATCACTTCGCGACGCCACGTCCTTTCAGGGATGAAACACCGGGCATGATGGCCGGGACAAGCACCTGGCAATCCGCCTTGTTCGTTCACGCCCGGGCCTACATTCTTGAAGGTCTGCACGATCAGGCCTGGCTTGGCGAGGGTGGCACCGGCAAGTACTTTCGCGCCGAACTGGGCAGTGACCGGGACATGGTAATGCTGATGCCGCATGAGCCTGATGACTTCGCGATGCTCTTTTACAGCAAGCAAAGCCGGCTGATCAGCCGAGGCGTGGCGCCTGGAGTGGCGGGTGGTTTTTATCGAAACGAAGTGCTTGAGCGTGACGTCATCGCGGTCACGCAGGCTGGTAAACGCTACATCGCCACCAAGGCCGATGGCCGGCTATTGGAGATCGATAAACACGGTGCTCTTGAGTTTGTCGGCCTCGGCCAGCAATGGCTGAAAAGGCACCCGGACTGGCTGACCGCGCTACCTGCGCTGGCCGAATCGTACAAAGGCGCACCTTTCCCGATCATCGGGTTAAGCAACGTGTCCGGCAGTGGCTTCGTGGCTGTGTGGTGCATTGACGGGCAGGGAGTGCTGGTCGACAACGCCGATGGCAAGGAGCTGGAACTGCTGGGGCTGACGCCTGACAAACAGGCCGTCTGGCTGCTGGATGTTTCTGTGGGGCAGCTTTACCGGCAGGCGTTGGTCACGTTCGAGACGTTGCGCCAGGCTTTTGCCGATGGCACGCGGCTGGTGTCTGCCGAGCAACTGCCGTTGGTACAAAAAGTCTGGCCGCAATGGGCGTTCGTCCAGGTGCTCAAACATGGGCAGGGTCTGTTGGGGCGCACCCGCGAAGGTATCAATCTGGAACTGCTCGACCAGCAGCCTGCTCGCATCGTCAGTGTCGAGAATCAGTGGTCGCAGGTTCAGGGGCAGACGCCTGCACAGTTGCAGGCGCGTTTGAAGGCGCTGCTGGATGGGCAATCCCACGCCTCGGTACTGCAAGTCGAGCAGTCTGCGGATCGCTATCAGTATTACGTGCCGGAACTGGATCGCCTGTTCGCTGTTACAGGACGGGCCGACGGGCAGTGGGCGGTGTTTCTCGGTACTCGCCAGGCGTCGATACCGATGCTGTTTGACCCGATTGACGGCCTGATCTTCAGCCCTGACGCTGCCGATCGTTCGTGGGGGCCCGGTAACTATGCGCATCGTGAGGAGGACGTCCTGTCGCTCGAGTTGAGCGGTGAGATCGCGCAGGTTATGGAGCTGTTACCCGACGGCGTCGACACGTTGATTCTGGCTTTCGGTTCGCAGGTGTCGAGCTATCGGGTGTCGGAACAGGCGTGGCAGCGGTTGAGCTGCATCGTGGTCGATAGTCGGCGTTCTTCAGGAGATCAAATGCCAAGCGCTTGCACACTGGTTCTGGACATGGCCGCCAGCGAGCGGCTGATGATGTCGCTGGTCGATGGGCAACTGGTGTTCACCGATCCGGACAATGCTCACAGCCTGATTGTGCGAGACGTGAAATCCGATGAGGGTGAGCCGGGTGTGCCAGTGCAGATAAGTGTCCGGATCGATGGTCAGCACCACATGCATGGGGTCGAACATTGGCTGAAAGCCTTGTCGCAAGCCAGAGTCGATCAAGGGGTTGCGACCCTTGAAAAGGTCATTCAAAAGATCGTCTGAAACATCGAGCCAGACTAAAAATAAAAGGTCGTGAACAAACAGTTCGCGACCTTTTTAATTTTGATGCCGGGCAGGAATGGGCCCACTGGCGGGCTCGGCGTTCGCTGGGTAGACGTTGTCGATAACCCTGCTCAGTGCACCAGATACCCTTTAACGCCGGTAAAGATAATCTGCGCTGCCAGTGCGCAAACAAACAATCCCATCAAGCGACTGACGATCTGCAAACCCTGATCGCCGAGAATCCGTTCGATACGGTTGGACAGATAAAGCACCACGCCAACGGTAAAACTGGCCAGCGCAATACTCATGATCGCCGTGAGTTTATCGTCCCAGTGCGGCTGGCTGACGCCCATCACCAACAAGGCACCGATGGTGCCGGGGCCGACAGTCAATGGAATGGTCAGGGGGACGATAGTCACATCCTGCTGCACATTGTCGGCCTGCACTGCGGGTTTGCCCTGTGCCATGCCCAGTGCCGAAATGAACAGCACGCTGCCGGCGCCGATGCGGAACGCATCCACAGTAATGCCGAACACATCGAAAATCACCCGTCCGAACAAGTACAGCAGAACGCTGGAGACCAGCGTGGCGACGGCCACTTTCCAGGCCAGGCGGCGTTGCTCCTTGCGCGAATAGCCACGGGTCAGGCTGATGAAACAGGACAGCACGAAGAACGGGCTGTAGAGAACCAGCATTTTCAGGTAAACGCTGAATAACACGTGGAGCATGGTCTTGGCTCGCAGCAGTAGAGTGTAGGGAGAAGTCTATCAGTCGTTCAAGGACTTGTGGGTATTGTCTTTTAGAGTGTTATGCATAGTTGTTTGTTTGTTTGTTTGTTTGCTTGTTAGTTGCTGTTTTTTTGTTTTGGTAATTGGTGTTACATGTTTAAGTTTGTGCGTTCTTGGTGGGTTGGTTATTGTTGTTTTCACAAGTTCATGAGGGCTTGTTTAAATGATGATAAGGAATTCGTTATGAGTAACCAAGTAATGCAACAAGGGTTTATTGCTAGCTGCTTAAAAGATATTCAGCAGTATGAGGTCGATCAAGTGCCTGCTATTCATAGTCGCAGTTTTACCTCGGGTATTACCGCAGGGGATGCTGTTGAAGTGCCGGGTAAAGGCTCTATCGTGGGTGAAGGTATCTTGTCCTTTACGGGTAACCTCAGTGAGGTAAATCGAACCGATGCGCAAAATGCCTTTCTTTTCGCCAGCCTGGCGGCGAACAAAAAGTATCCTCAGGAAGATCAAGGCCAGGATTGGTATCTTCATTTCCGTAAGGCCATGACCTCCACGGGCTGGACGCCTACCAGTATCTACTACAGTGATCTTGAAGTCGGCGGCACCAGTGTCCGCATGGACAAACTGGTGTTGGAGATTCTGGGCTCTGTGCTCGCGGGTGTCGCAGTGCCCGGTCCGACCAGCGCATTGATGCTGAAAGTGGCAACTGATGCCGTTGCGGCCCTCAGCAAACGTGAGACGGCGTTAACGCTGTATGAACGAAACCTTCTGAATAACGGCGTAGGTGGTATCTCCACCGGTGCCTGTACCGAAGTAAACGGCGTACCCAAAATGGCTGTCGGTGCCGTTCGTTTTCTGCGCAGGAACACATCGGACAAAGTGTTGTTTGTCGATGTGGATATTCGCAACGTAAAAATGTACCGCGGCGAAACAGTATTTGAAAAGAATAATGATGTCGCCAACGCAACGCGCGAGTATATCCGCAATGCATTGGGTCTGAATGCGCTTACTAAAATCGAAGAGTTCGAGATTTAATAAGTAACGCAGGGCAGTCGAATGTCGACTGCCCGTTTTTATATTCAAGGGGATGATATGGTCGACGAATATTTAACGGTGGTTGTTGGTAATTCCATTGTGCTTGTGCCTGAGGCTGATGGTGTGGCGGCTTACGACGATCTGCTCAACTCGACCTTGCTGGCGCAATTGGTGGCTAATAAAAAGGTCGAAAAATCCACCGGGATAAACTGGTATGACGCTTATGTAGGTGTTCTCGATGACTTCTGGTTGCGCCAGAAAAAGACGAAACAGACATGGGAGTTCAGTCTTGACGCCGAAGAACTCGCGCCCGACGTGTTTACTGCCATGTTGACTAACGGTGCTTTGGGTGAAACCCATACAATCGCCACGGTTCTAGCGCGAATTGCAAAGTTGCCGGGCGACGATCCCGCGCTCCAACTGCTGCGCCGTTGCATGCAGGCATCAGTTGAGCCCGAGTCGAGCGCAGAGCCAGCGCCGCTGGCGGATGTACGTTTGCTGGTGATATGCGCGAAATCTCCCACCTCGATCACCAGTGCGTATGTCGAGTTCAAAACTCGACGAGTATTAGGCCCCAATCCATTCCAGCAGCCATACCCCACTTGTGATCTGCAAGGTTTGGTTTACGTGCATCACGCTCGGGCAAATCTTTCCGAAACCCTTTACGGCCCTGCGCGTGATGCGATTGCCTTGAAAGTCAGCGGCAAGGTCGCGGGCAATGTTGCGACGTTGACCCTGCCAACGGAGATTGAATCATGACGGATCAGATGACACCGCAAGCAGCGGTGGTGGGTGGTAGCGTTGTGTCATTTGCCGGTGGCCTGCCCGCGTCACACCGAGATGACATCTGCATGAGCACCGCTTATGCACAAAGGGCTACGCGCGCGGCGTTTGAAGATGGGTTATCGGGGGACTGGTTCGAGTACTACCGCAACGTACTCAAGTTTGTCGGTTGGGATGTGCCGAAGCCACAAACCTTGCCGCCCTTGCAGAACAATCTGATGGCCGGCCAGGGCGCGCAGCGGATCTCAACCCTCATGGGCGAGGCGTTTTCCGAGCCCATGCGTCGTGCGCTGGTGGCGATGGAGCGAAACGCATCGGCGCGAGATGTGTTCGAGTCCACCAGCCTGCACGGCAGTGTCGGTATCTTTCAATTGATCCCCTGCATCATGAGCGGGCCGAACAAGGTGGAGATGGGCATTTATTCTCGACAGTTCAAGATTGAGCGCCAGGTGCCCGGATTCCTGTACTCCGAGGATGAATCACTGGTCTGCGAAAGCGTTGAGCAATTTGCAGCCATCACCTTCAACACACTTCACTACGCCCAGTTTCGGGAAAAGGTCAAAAAGTCGGTGATAACCGGCTCGCTTAAATACCTGAGCAGTCTCCAGATTTGATCGAATCGATGTACAAGGCCACTCAGAAGGTCGATGCCGTCCGGTTTTGCTGGTCACGCTGTGCGACCCAATGTTCGACCAATTCACGCAACTGCGACAGTTCGACAGGCTTGGACATGTGCCCGTCCATCCCGGCCTGGCGCGCGCGTTCCTTGTGCTCTGCAAGGATGTGCGCCGTCAGCGCGACGATTGGCGTGCGGATGCGTTGGTTGCTGACTTCCCAGGCGCGCAATTGCTGCGTCGCGGAGAAACCGTCGAGAATCGGCATTTCGCAATCCATCAATACCAGGTCGTATCGCTGGGCTTTCATCGCTTGCAAGGCTTCTTCGCCGTTGCTGGCGGTGTCCGGTTGCAGGTTGAGCTTGCCGAGCATGCCGCGAATCACTTTGGTCGAAATCGTGTTGTCTTCGGCGACGAGGATGCGGAAGTCGCTCGGCACTTTTGCCGCCGTGGCGGGGGTGACCACTTGCGGCTGGAACACCACCTGGCCTTTGTTGCGCTGGTTGAGTTCGTCCGCCAGGGTTGTCTTGAGGGTGTAGCCCGCCACCGGTTTGGCCAGAATGCGTTTGATCCCCGAGTTGCGCGCAATGATCTTGCTCGGCGCATTGCTGATGCCGGTGAGCATGATCAGCAGGATGTCGTGGTTCAGGCTCGGGTCTTCCTTGATCTTGGCCGCCAGTTGCATGCCGGTCATGCCTGGCATGTTCTGATCAAGTAGCACCACATCGAAGTAATCGCGCAGGTGCGCCTTGGTACGCAGCAGCGCCAGCGCCTCCTTGCCCGATGGCACGGCGCTGACGTTCAAGCCCCAGGCGCTGCATTGCTGCACCAGTACTTTGCGGCAGGTGTCGTTATCGTCGACGACCAGTACCCGTGCACCTTGCAGCGGACTGTCGAGATCGGAGGTGGGGTGTTCGAGACGGTCGGGGTCCAGTGGCAGGGTCAGCCACAAGGTGCTGCCCTGATTGGCGCCGCTCTTGATACCGAATTCGCCTTGCATCAAACGGATCAGTTGGCGTGCGATCACCAGCCCGAGATTACCGCCCAGACGATTGGCCGAAAGGAAGTGCTTGCTGTGCAGTTCGGCGTGCATCAGTGCATCGCGCTCTTCCTGCTCCATTGGCGCGCCGCTGTCTTGTACGGCAATACGCAGGCGTGGCTTGGCGCTGCGCTCGTCGAGAGCGACGACGATCAGCACTTCACCTTCATCGGTTTTCTTCAGGGCGTTTTCCAGCAGGCTCAGCAACGTTTGACGCAGACGGGTCGGGTCACCGCTGATGACCCGTGGCACTTGCGGCTGAATGAAGCTGATCAGTTCGACGTTCTGTTGCTCGGCCTTGGCCCGATAGATGCTCAGGCAATCGTCGATCAGGGCGTTGAGATCGAATTGCACGTCATCGAGTTCGATCTGTCCGGACTCGAGCTTGGAGATGTCGAGGATCTCGTTGATCAACGTCAGCAGTTCGTTACCGGCACTGTGGATGGTCTGCACGTAGTCGCGTTGCTTGACCGATAACGGCGTGCCGAGCAGCAGTTCGGTCATGCCCAGCACGCCATTCATCGGCGTGCGGATCTCGTGGCTGATCTTGGCGAGGAATTCGGCCTTGGCGTTGATCTCGGCATTGCTGGCGGCCAGGTCGCGGCTGATGCTGAAACGACTTTCGGTGATGCTGCGCTGGCGCTCGCCCAAAGCGATGCTCATCAGCAGGCCGCTGATGCAGATGAACGCCATCAGGGTCATGATCAGGCCTTGCGGAGCGACCAGGGTCAGCCCCAGCAGCGCTGGCAGGATAATCAGTGTGCCGATGTTGAACACAACCATTGCTGCGACGAACAGGCGTGCCGGACGATAACCCTTCTGCCAATGGTAGGAGCCGACCAGCAGCATGCTCAGGCCGGCGAGGGCTACCAAGGCGTAGGTGATGATGTTCAGCGGCAGGGTGTTGACGAACAACAGCAGCAGGCTGCAGATCACGATGAACAGAATGTCGCCCAGCAACAGTTTATTCAGCGGGTGCGGGCCGAGCGGAGCGAAGAATCGGTAGGCGAACATCAAACCCGCCGGGGCGGTCAGCAGCAGGGCCAGATAAGCCCCCGGGGTCTGGATCGCGTGCCAGTTCGGCAGCCAGGGGCCTGCGAGGTTAAGCAACAGCAACAGGCTCAGACTGAGCAGAACTTCGCAGACCGCAAGCCACAGACTGCTGCGAGAGCGGGTGTAGGCGTAGCGGATGAGATTGTGCAGGATCAGCATGCCGAGGCAGCCGAACAGCAGGCCGTAGAGCAGCGTCTGGTTGTGGTTGGCCGCGCTCATCACGGCTGATTGCAAGGTGATGTACGGACGCAACTGATGGTCGGAAACCATCCGCAGATAAACGTCGAGGGGCTTGTCGCTCTGGGGCAGCGGCAACAGGAAGTCACTGCTCGGCAGCGGCCGCTCGGACTGGGGCTGGTCGTTGCCGGTGTTGCGTTGCTCGATCAGCTTGTCGCCGTCCAGCACGTACAGATTGAGGTGTGAAAGGTCAGGGGCGAAGATGCGCAGCACTTGTTCGTGCTTGCCGGGCGCCAGTCTGAATCGCAGCCACAACGCGCCATCGGGCTCGGCTGCCGTGAGGCGGTCAAGGTCGATGGGGCTGAATTGATTGGTGTAGCGGGCTGAGCGGATGTCGCTCAGTTGCAGATTGCCCTGATCATCAAGCAATACCGACCAGCCACTGCCTTGTGCGGCCAGGGCCGGGAGCATGCAGAGCAAGGTCAGCAGCGTGACGGTGAAGCTTATGGCAATCCTGAGCCAGCGCACGGCGAAATCCCTTCGTAGGTTGATGCCAGAATATAACGATGCGCGGCGGCGGAACAGCCCGGCGAGGAACGGTATCCCAGGCCGGACTTGATGCACAGCTTATTCCTGGGTTTCGCCACGTTCACGGGCAATGGCGCGGTAGCCAATGTCCTTACGGTAGAAGCAGCCTTCCCAGTCGATGGCCGCCGCCAGCTTGTAGGCTTGCTGCTGAGCTTCGCCGACACTGGCGCCCATGGCAGTGGCGCAGAGTACGCGACCACCGGCCGTCACCACATTGCCATCCTTCAGCGCAGTACCGGCATGGAAGACTTTGCCTTCCAGGCCTGCGGCTGCGTCCAGACCGTTGATCGCTGCACCCTTGGCGTAGTCGCCCGGGTAACCGCCGGCGGCCAGTACAATGCCGACGCTTGGACGTGGGTCCCATTGCGCTTCAACTTTGTCCAGCGCTTGTGCCAGAGCCGCTTCGACCAGCAGTACCAGGCTCGACTGCAGACGCAGCATCACCGGTTGGGTTTCCGGATCACCGAAACGGCAGTTGAACTCGATGACTTTCGGGTTGCCCGCCTTGTCGATCATCAGACCCGCGTAGAGGAAACCGGTGTAGACGTTGCCTTCTTCGGCCATGCCGCGCACGGTCGGCCAGATCACCAGATCCATCACGCGCTGATGCACGTCGGCGGTGACCACCGGGGCAGGGGAGTAAGCCCCCATGCCGCCAGTGTTCGGGCCGCTGTCGCCGTCGCCGACGCGTTTGTGGTCCTGGCTGGTGGCCATGGGCAGTACATTCTTGCCGTCGACCATGACGATGAACGACGCTTCCTCACCGTCGAGGAACTCTTCGATGACCACGCGCGAACCGGCGTCACCGAAGGTATTGCCGGCGAGCATGTCGCGCACGGCGTCTTCCGCTTCAGCCAGTGTCATGGCAACGATCACGCCTTTACCGGCGGCCAGGCCGTCGGCCTTGATCACGATCGGCGCGCCTTTTTCACGCAGATAAGCCAGGGCTGGCTCGATCTCGGTGAAGTTCTGGTAGTCGGCCGTCGGGATCTTGTGGCGCGCCAGGAAATCCTTGGTGAAGGCTTTGGAGCCTTCCAGCTGTGCAGCGCCGGCGGTCGGACCGAAGCAGTCCAGGCCACGGGAGCGGAACAGATCAACCACGCCAGCCACCAGCGGCACTTCCGGGCCGACGATGGTCAGGGAAACGTTTTTCTCGGCGAAGTCGGCAAGCTGCTCAAGGGCCAGCACGTCGATGGCGACGTTCTCGCACTTGGCTTCGATCGCCGTACCGGCGTTGCCCGGCGCGACAAAAACCTTCTGTACGCGCGGATCCTGAGCCACTTTCCAGGCCAGGGCGTGTTCACGGCCACCGCTGCCAATGATCAAAACATTCATTTCTAAAACCTCGGATGACGCTCATTCTGGAGGCAGCAATGAAGCTGCTTTTTTGTGGGAGCGGCGGTGCGACGATTCGACTTGCTCGCGAAAGCGCAGTGTCAGTCGAAACCGTTGTCGCTGACAGATTGCATTCGCGAGCAAGCCCGCTCCCACATTTGGATCGCGTTGAATCAGTGACGGAAGTGGCGCATGCCGGTGAACACCATGGCGATGCCGGCTTCATCGGCCGCTGCAATCACTTCAGCATCACGCATCGAACCACCCGGCTGGATCACCGCAGTGATACCGACCTTGGCCGCGTTGTCCAGACCGTCGCGGAACGGGAAGAACGCGTCCGATGCCATGACCGAGCCCGCCACTTGCAGGCCAGCGTGCTCCGCCTTGATCGCGGCGATACGTGCCGAGTTCACGCGGCTCATCTGGCCGGCGCCGACACCGATGGTCTGACGGTTTTTCGCGTAGACGATGGCGTTGGATTTAACGTACTTGGCGACTTTCCAGGCGAAGATCAGGTCGTTGATCTCTTGCTCGGTCGGAGCGCGCTTGGTCACGACTTTCAGGTCTTCGCTGCCGATCATGCCGATGTCACGGCTTTGTACCAGCAGGCCGCCGTTGACGCGCTTGTAGTCCCACGCGGCAGCGCGGTCAGCCGACCACTCGCCGCAGGCCAGCAGGCGCACGTTGGCTTTGGCCGCCACAATGGCGCGGGCTTGTTCGCTCACCGACGGGGCAATGATCACTTCGACGAACTGACGCTCGACGATGGCTTTGGCGGTTTCAGCATCCAGTTCGCGGTTGAAGGCGATGATGCCGCCGAACGCCGATTCGGTGTCGGTGGCGTAGGCCAGTTCGTAAGCTTGACGAATGCCGCCTTCGGCGTCCGGGCTCACAGCCACGCCGCACGGGTTGGCGTGCTTGACGATCACGCAGGCTGGCTTGACGAAGCTCTTCACGCATTCCAGCGCAGCGTCGGTGTCGGCCACGTTGTTGTACGACAGCTCTTTGCCCTGCAGTTGGGTCGCGGTGGCGATACCGACTTCGGCCGGTTTGGCTTCAACATAAAACGCCGCGCTCTGGTGCGGGTTCTCGCCGTAACGCATTTCCTGAGCCTTGATGAACTGGCTGTTGAAGGTGCGCGGGAATTCGCTGCGACCTTCAGTGCTCAGTGTCTCGGCAGCCTGGTTCACGGTGCCCATGTAGTTGGCGATCATGCCGTCATAGGCGGCGGTGTGTTCGAAGGCCTTGAGCATCAGGTCGAAACGCTGAGCGTAGGTCAGGCCACCGGCTTTGAGGCTTTCGAGGACATTGGCGTAATCGCTGGCGTTCACCACGATCGCTACGTCTTTGTGGTTTTTCGCGGCCGAACGGACCATGGTCGGACCGCCGATGTCGATGTTCTCGATGGCGGTCGGCAGGTCGCAGCCAGGCTTGTTGATGGTGGCTTCGAACGGGTACAGGTTAACGGCAACCAGATCGATCGGCTTGATGCCGTGCTCGTTCATGATCGCGTCGTCGATGCCGCGACGGCCGAGAATGCCGCCGTGGATTTTCGGGTGCAGGGTTTTCACCCGACCGTCCATCATCTCTGCGAAACCGGTGTAATCCGCGACTTCCACTGCGGCAACGCCGTTGTCCTGCAGCAGCTTGAACGTCCCGCCGGTGGAGAGGATCTCGACGCCCAGCGCTTCTAGCTCCTTGGCGAATTCGAGGATCCCGGTCTTGTCGGAAACGCTGATCAAGGCGCGGCGGATCGGCAGGCGGGTAGTCTGGTCGGTCATCTCAATTTCCATCAAAAGCAAAGGAAGTCAGCAAAAAAGGCGACCGGTTTTACGCGGGCGCCTTTCTGGTTTGATTGAATGCTTACAGCAGATCGTACTGCTTGAGTTTCTTGCGCAGTGTGCCGCGGTTAAGTCCCAGCAGCTCACTGGCCTTGGTCTGGTTGCCCTTGACGTAGTTCATCACGCTTTCGAGCAGGGGAGCCTCGACTTCGGAGAGCACCAGGTTATACACGTCCGTGACGGACGCGCCCTCAAGGTGGGCGAAATAATTGTGCAGCGCCTTCTCGACACTCCCGCGAAGGGTCTGACCTTCTTCGCTCGGGGTGTTGAGGTGCTGTTTCAAATTCACGTTGTCGCTCACGGGTGTTGTTCCACTCACTAAAGTCTCGGTCATCATCGTCATGCGGCCACCCCTTCTTCGTCCCCTGTCAGGCTCTTGTAACGCTCGGCGAAGAACTCCCGAACGTTGGCGCATTGTGTTTCCGTACCATCCAAACGATTGAAGTGGGCGCGAAACTCCCTGGCGCCCGGCAAGGTTGCGAGATACCAGCCCACATGCTTTCGAGCAATGCGTACGCCCATCACGTCTCCATAGAAAGCGTGAAGTGCGGCCAGATGCTCAAGCAGAATGCGTTCCACTTCGACCAGCTTCGGCGCCGGCAATTTCTCGCCGGTACGCAGGAAGTGATCGATCTCGCGAAAAATCCATGGCCGCCCTTGAGCGGCACGGCCTACCAACAGGCCATCGGCACCGGTCGCGTCAAGCACGTAACGGGCCTTTTCCGGTGAATCGATATCGCCATTGGCAAATACCGGGATCGACACGGCCTGCTTGATCGCGGCAATCGTGTCGTACTCGGCAACGCCGGTGTACAGATCGGCGCGAGTGCGGCCATGCACTGCCAGCGCGGTGATCCCGGCCTGCTCGGCGATCTTCGCCACGGTCAGGCCGTTCTTGTTGTCGCGATCCCATCCGGTGCGGATCTTCAGGGTGACCGGCACATCAACCGCGGCCACGACGGCCTGCAGGATCTCGGTCACCAATGCTTCATCTTTCAATAACGCGGAGCCGGCGGCCTTGTTGCAGACCTTCTTTGCCGGGCAACCCATGTTGATGTCAATAATCTGTGCGCCCAATTCGACGTTGGCCCGTGCCGCCTCTGCCAGCATTTGCGCGTCGCCACCGGCAATCTGCACCGAGCGTGGCTCGGGATCGCCTTCGTGGATCATGCGCATGCGCGACTTGCGGGTATTCCACAGGCTCATGTCACTGGTGACCATTTCCGAGACCACAAGCCCTGCGCCCAGACGCTTGCAGAGCTGACGAAAGGGCTGATCGGTGACCCCCGCCATCGGGGCGAGAATCAAGCCGTTCTGCAATGTGTATGGGCCGATGCGTACCGCCGACATAGGACTTCCCTGAAGTGGGGCCGGATCATGAGAGTTCGAAAAAGGGTTGGCATGATACCCGCTCTCGATGACTGGATAAAGGCTGAATTGAACAAAATCTGAACAGTTAATCTGTTATCGCCAGCGGTTTGGTTGGGCACGGCGCAGTCAGAAAACTGCCGTCAATCAGGAAACGATGAAGCGGTTCACTCGGGCGAGTGAAAACTCAGGCTGTAATTCACCGCTTTCGGGCCTGGGTCGAGAATGTCCAGCGCGATGTGGATCGGTGTTTGTGGCGGCATTTCCGCCAGACCTTCCAGGTCGCCGCTGAGGTATTCCCCCGGTTTGAAGCGACGACTGGCGATCAGATGACCGTTGAGGTCGGCAAAACGCAGTTCCAGTAGCGGGAACGGCTGGGAGAACGTCGCGCGGTTATAGATGATCGCGTCGACGACCAGTGCGCCGCTGAACTCGGGATGACTGCGCACGACCAGATTGCTGCTCTTGATTCGGGCGATATCGACCTTGGACGGCACCGTGCAACCGATCTGCGGGCAGAGTTGCTGGAACCACGGGCGGTATTGATCCTGGCGCGCCAGCTCATCGAAATGATAGGCGATGTATTGGCCGGCGAGGGCGCCGGCTGCCAGTAGCACCAACAGCATCCATAGCAGGCGGCGGCCCCACGGTGAGCGGCGTTTCTGCCAGTCCAGTTGCAGCGGGTCGTCGGTCAGGTCTTGCAGGACTTCGCTGCGCTCGCGTTTTTTGCGTTGCGGTTCGATCAACGGCAGATCGTCGTCATCGGCTTCGTGACTGGCGGACCGGCGTTCGCGGCGGGCATTCGGATCGATTGGGTCGTGCAGGCGCAGTTGCGGGATCGCGGGTTCGTCATCCAGCTCCACCGGTTCCAGCGACAGCGATGGCTCGGTCCGCGCCGATTTGACTGGCTCGATGTCGACGATATCCTTTTCTGCTTCGGGTCCCGGCGTTCGCTCGTCAGCGGGTGCGCTGAACAGGCTGTCGGGCCATGTCGACTCTTCCGGCTCGTGACTGTCGCGACGGGCGCTCAGGGCGTCTTCGCGCGGGCGACCGAGTTCGCTGGCTGGCTGAATTTCCCGTTGTTCGAGGCGGGCGAGCTCTTCATCCAGATCCAGGCTGTCGAGATCCAGCTCCGAGGCGCTCCACTGCTTTTGGCTGATGGCGCGCGGCGCGGGCGGTTCGACGATGGCTGGTGGCTCGATAGCCGGTAGCTCTTCGGCGGGCGGCGCTTCAATCGGCGGTGCGACCGGCATCACCGCGTCCTTGCCGGCGTGTTGCTCAAGCAGCTGTTTGGCGGCATTGAATACTTGCAGGCAGGCGCCGCAGCGAACCACCCCGCGGGCCACGCTCAATTGAGCATGGCTGACACGGAAACTGGTTTGGCAATGCGGACACTGGGTGACGAAGCTGTCGGTCATGCGGCGATCCGGATTATGCAGGCGGCCATTCTAGCGCCGACGTCCGGTGATGCGCACCCAGCCATCGCGATTGGCGATCGGGTCGAGGTCGAAGTCCTGAGCATACGCGGCAGCGACTTCTTCACCTTGTTCGGCAAGAATGCCCGACAGCGCCAGGCGCCCGCCGGACTTGACCAGGCTGGACAGTTGCGGGGCCAGCGAAACCAGCGGCCCGGCGAGGATATTGGCGACCAGCACGTCAGCTTTGACCTGCGGCAGATCTTCCGGCAGGTACAGCGGGAACAGCTCTTCGGCGATGTTGTTGCGTCCGGCGTTGTCACGCGAAGCTTCCAGTGCCTGCACGTCAATGTCGGTACCGACGGCTTCTTTCGCACCGAGCAGCAGGGCGGCGATGGCCAGAATCCCCGAGCCGCAGCCGAAATCCAGCACATTGCAGTCTTTCAGGTCCTGACCGTCGAGCCATTCCAGGCACAGCGCGGTGGTCGGGTGGGTGCCGGTGCCGAAGGCCAGGCCCGGGTCCAGCAGCAGATTGACCGCGTCAGGCTCGGGCGCGGCGTGCCAGCTCGGCACGATCCACAGGCGCTGACCGAAGCGCATTGGCTGGAAACCGTCCATCCAGCTGCGTTCCCAGTCCTGGTCTTCGATGACTTCGCTGTGATGCTCCGGCAGCGGGCTGCCGGTCAGCAGTTCCAGGTGGGCCAGTACCGGTGCGGGTTCGGTGCCGCCCTCGAACAGGGCCAGCAGATGTGTGTGCGCCCACAGCGGGGTGGTGTTGAGTTCCGGCTCGAAGATCGGCTGATCTTCGGCGTCCATGAAGGTCACCGATACGGCGCCGACTTCAAGGAACGCGTCTTCGTAGGTTTCGGCTTGTTCCGGGCTGATGGCCAGACGTACTTGCAGCCAAGGCATGGCGGGCACCTTTGAAAAAATATGATTGCAGCCTAGCGGCCAGCGAGAAGCGCGCAAGTTTACGCGAGCGCGCAGGTTTTGTGGGAGCGGCATTGCACCCTGTGTGGGGCTTGCTCGCGAAAGCGGTGTGCCAGACAAATAAATGTATCTGATACACCGCATTCGTGAGCAAGCCCGCTCCCGCAAGGGGTATTTGAAAACTGTAGAAACAACAAAGCCGCCCGAAGGCGGCTCTGTCAGGTGCGGGCTGAAGCTTAGTGCTTCTCGCCTGCCAGCTTGTGCTCGAGGTAGTGAATGTTCACCCCCCCTTTGCAGAAGCCTTCATCACGCACCAGATCACGGTGCAGCGGGATGTTGGTCTTGATCCCGTCAACCACGATTTCGTCCAGGGCATTGCGCATGCGAGCCATGGCTTCGTCGCGGGTGGCGCCGTAAGTGATCAGTTTGCCGATCAGCGAGTCGTAGTTCGGCGGAACCGCATAACCGCTGTACAGGTGCGAATCGACGCGAACGCCGTTGCCGCCTGGGGCGTGGAAATGCTTGACCGTGCCCGGGCTCGGCATGAAGGTTTTCGGGTCTTCAGCGTTGATCCGGCATTCCAGCGAGTGACCGCGGATCACCACGTCATCCTGCGTGAACGACAGCTTGTTGCCAGCGGCGATGCTGAGCATCTCCTTGACGATGTCGATACCGGTGACCATTTCCGAAACCGGGTGCTCCACCTGAACACGGGTGTTCATTTCGATGAAGTAGAAACGACCGTTTTCGTACAGGAACTCGAAAGTGCCCGCGCCACGGTAACCGATGTCGATGCACGCCTTGACGCAGCGAGCCAGAACTTCCTGGCGAGCCTGCTCGTCGATGCCCGGTGCCGGCGCTTCTTCGAGAACCTTCTGGTGACGACGTTGCAGCGAGCAATCGCGGTCGCCCAGATGGATGGCCTGGCCTTGGCCGTCGGACAGCACCTGTACTTCGACGTGACGCGGATTGGTCAGGAATTTTTCCAGATAGACCATCGGGTTGCCGAACGCCGCGCCTGCTTCGGAGCGGGTCAGTTTTGCCGAGGCGATCAGGTCTTCTTCCTTGTGCACTACGCGCATGCCGCGACCACCGCCGCCGCCAGCGGCTTTGATGATCACCGGGTAACCGACTTCACGACCAATGCGCAGCGCCGTTTCTTCGTCTTCCGGCAACGGGCCGTCGGAACCTGGAACGGTTGGCACGCCTGCTTCGATCATCGCGTGCTTGGCCGATACCTTGTCGCCCATCAGGCGAATGGTGTCGGCTTTCGGGCCGATGAAAGCGAAGCCGGAGTTCTCGACCTGCTCGGCAAAATCGGCGTTTTCCGCGAGGAAACCGTAGCCTGGGTGAATGGCGGTAGCGCCAGTCACTTCAGCGGCAGCGATAATGGCCGGGATGTGCAGATAAGACTGGGCGGCAGACGCCGGGCCGATGCAGACGGATTCGTCTGCCAGACCCAGGTGCATCAGCTCTTTATCGGCCTTGGAGTAAACGGCGACGGTCTTGATGCCCATCTCTTTGCAGGCACGCAGAATCCGCAGGGCGATCTCACCGCGGTTCGCGATCAGAACTTTTTCCAACTTCGCAGTCATCAAAGGCTCTCCGCAGTTCAAACGATGGTGAACAGCGGTTGGTCGTACTCAACCGGCTGGCCGTCTTCGACGAGGATGGACTCGATCACACCGCTGGTTTCAGCTTCGATGTGGTTCATCATCTTCATGGCTTCAACGATGCACAGGGTGTCGCCTTTCTTCACGGTCTGGCCGACTTCGACGAAGGACGGCGAGGTTGGCGAAGACTTGCGGTAGAAAGTGCCGACCATCGGCGAGCGGGCAACGGTGCCGTTCAGCGCTGGAGCAGCAGCGGCAGCCGGGGCGGCAGCAGCCACCGGAGCAGCAGCAGCGACAGGTGCAGCGGCCGGCGCTTGCATCGGAGCTGGCGCGTAGTACTGCTGAGCCGGGGTCTTGCTGTGGCGGCTGATACGTACGGACTCTTCGCCTTCCTTGATCTCGAGCTCGTCGATGCCGGACTCTTCCAGCAATTCGATCAGTTTCTTAACTTTACGGATATCCATGAATCATCAACTCCCAAGGGTCGGTCAGGGGCGTATAGCTTGGTGTTCAAGCTGCTCTAGTGCAGCCTCCAGGGCCAGTCGGTAACCGCTGGCGCCAAGGCCGCAGATCACTCCTACCGCTACGTCGGAGAAGTAAGAGTGATGGCGGAAAGGTTCGCGTTTGTGCACGTTGGACAAATGCACTTCGATGAATGGGATGCTCACTCCCAGCAGCGCGTCACGTAATGCGACACTTGTGTGCGTAAAAGCCGCTGGATTGATCAGGATGAAGTCCACCCCTTCGCCGCGAGCGGCGTGGATGCGGTCGATCAATTCGTACTCGGCATTGCTTTGCAGATACAGCAGATGATGGCCTGCTTCGCGGGCGCGGCGTTCCAGGTCCTGATTGATCTGCGCCAGGGTCGTCGACCCATAGGTGCCCGGTTCACGGGTGCCGAGCAGGTTCAGGTTGGGGCCGTGCAGCACCAGTAGGGTTGCCATCCGCGTAGTCCTTGTCATGAGTGAGCAATCGTCAGAACCCGGCGACTATGCCGCAAAGGCTTTGTGACTGTCCAGTTCTATGCAATAGCCAGCACGATGGCCGATGTTTGCGCGAAATTTGTGACCGTGTCATTAAATCCGGTCATTTGTGATGGTTGGACGCCTTCGTGAGCAAGCTCGCACACAGGATTGTGAACAACACCGATTGATTGTGGGAGATTGCCCGCAAAGGCGATCGATCAAACGCGGAAGGCCTGAACGGCTGTATGCAGTTGCCCGCCCAGCACCAGCAGGTTCTCACCCTGTTCACGTCCCTGACCGATTCGCAGCAAGTTATCCCCACCCAGTTGATGAATCCGTTCGCTGTGATCGCGAATCTCGCTGACCGCGCCGCTCTGCTGGGCGGTGACATCGGCAATGCGAATTGCCGTGTCGGAAATGGTCTGGATCGCGCCAACGATTTTATCCAGCGCGCCATCCGCCGCTTGCGCCTGATTGGCCGTGGCTTCGGCGTGTTCGACCTGCGCGCGCATGCCTTCGACCGATTGCCGGGCGGCGGTTTGCAGGCCAGCGATCAGTGTTTGGATTTCTGCCGTCGCTCCCGCCGTCCGCTGCGCGAGCGAGCGCACTTCCTCGGCCACCACGGCGAAACCGCGGCCCATTTCTCCGGCGCGTGCCGCTTCAATCGCTGCGTTCAGCGCCAGCAGGTTGGTCTGGTCGGCAATCGAGCGGATCACCGTCAGTACGCCGCCAATGGTCGCCGACTCTTCGGCCAGATGCTCGATCATCTGCGCGTTGCCCTGCACTTCACCCACCAGCGCGTGCAGTCCCGTCAGGCTCTGGCCGATGACGGTCTGGCCGTGTTCGACGGCCAGGCCTGCATGGCGACTGGCATCTGCTGCCTGCTGAGCATCGTCGGCGACTTGCTGGATGGTGGCCTCAAGTTCGCCGAGAGAGTCACGGATCAGCGCCGTATCACCGGCCTGATGTTCGGCGCCGCTGTGCAAATCGTTGCTCAGTTCGGCGAGGGTCCGACTGCTGCCCGCCACTTGCTCGGCATTGCCGCGAATGGTGCCGACCAGATCGACCAGATAGGCACGCAGGCGGTTGAGGGAGGCTTCGATGTCGTGCAGTTCGCGGTTGGTTTTGCCCAACTGAATGTCACGGCTGAAATCGCCTTCGGCCCAGGTCGACAGGGCTGGAGCCAGGTGGGTCAGGGTGCGGGCCAGCCGTCGCTGCAGGGTATCGATCAGCAGCGCAATCAACAGAATCAAGCCGATCATCGCGCCCTGCATGAGTCGCACTTCGCCCTGGATTTGTCCGTGCTGGGCGCGCACCACCGGCTCCAGTCCGGCGATGGCTTGCTGCACGGCGGCGATTTTCAAGCGTGTGGCGCTGCTCAGGTCCGTGCGTTTCTGGATCTGCTCGCGGGTGCGTTCCAGCTCCGCCGGGTAGCGGCCGAGCAGGCTGTTGAGTTCACGCTTGAGGCCGACACCGGCGTCTTCGGCGACGGCTTTTTCGGTGTTCTCGATGCCCATCATCGCGGCGAAGTCATCGCTGTTCGATTCATTGCTGGCGACCACGCCGAGCAGGGGCAGGGCGTCGATCACCTGCGCCTGGGCGCGGATGTTGCTGACTTCTCGCTCAACGTCGGCGGCTAGTTCGCTGCGTCCGCTGCTGACCAGTTTGTCCCGCGCCAACGACAGTTTGCCCACGTGCTGAGACGCGACGAGGAGCGGCGTCAGGTAGGCCGCGTTGCCATTGGCGTAAGAGCTGAGTTGCTCGAGGTTGGCGCTCAGTTCGCGTTCGGCCTGTAGCAGGAGTGCCTGCGGATCACCGGCCAGTTTGCCGGCAGCGAGCAGATCGGTTTTGCTGAATTCTTCGAGGCTCGACAGGCTCGGGTGCAGCGTGTCGGCCAGTGCCTTAGGCCAGTCGCCGAGTTCTTTTTGCAAGCCTTCGATGGCCTGGCTGGCGCTGCTCAGGCGCAGTGCATCGCCACTGGCAAGGTAGTCCTCGACGTTGCGCGCCACCTCGTTCTGAAATTGCTGCGACAGTCCCAGATAACGCTCCATCAGCAAATACGGACGTTCCAGGGCTTTTTGCGACCACCACAGGGTGGCGCCGAGTGCCACGCACACGGCGACCAGCAGCAGAGTATTGAGATTGGTGAGCAACTTCAGGCGCATGACGGCTACCAACGGCAGAAATGGTAAGCGCCTGAATTTATTGCGGTTCTATTACAAGGTTATGACTGAATCGGTTGATTCCGATGAAAAGATGGCACTTTGCTTTGAGTCCCGCGCGGCCTGCACCCGATTACGTCCCGCACCCTTGGCGCGGTACAGCGCTTCGTCGGCTTGGCTGGCCATCATCAGGCTGTCGGAATCGTCATGCATTTCCACCACGCCCGCGCTGAAGGTGCACCACAAGTCTTGCGGTTGCGCGGGGTAGTGGATTTCGGCAAAGCGTTGACGAATCTCGTCGAGCACTTTGTGCGCGGCTTCGATATCGGTGTCAGGCATGACGATGGCGAATTCTTCGCCGCCGTACCGGCCGATGAAATCGGTTTTGCGCAGACGTTGCTTGAGAAACAGTGCGAGGCTTTTGATCACGCGGTCGCCCATTGGGTGGCCGTGGCTGTCATTGACCCGTTTGAAGTGGTCGATGTCGAGCATCGCAAAGCTCAGCGGCTTGTTCTCGCGGCGGGCGCGGAATGAGCAGTCTTCGAGCAACTGCAGAATGTGCGTGTGGTTGTACAAACCGGTCAGGCTGTCGCGCACCATCCGCGCCTTGAGGTTGCGCGCTCGGGCGGCGCGGTTGCGCACGGTGGTGATCAGGTGGCGTGGCTTGATCGGTTTGGTCAGGAAGTCGTCGCCGCCCTCGCTCATGGCGTCGAGCTGTTTATCCAGATCGTCTTCGGCCGACAGGTAAATGATCGGCACACTGACGTAGCGGTCGTTGTGGCGGATCACCTTGGCCAACTCAGTGCCTGTGCAGGCCGGCATGTACATGTCGAGGATGATCAGGTCTGGCTGGAAATCCGCCAGTTCGGCCATGGCCTGAATTGGTTCGATCAGCGTGCGGGTGACGATCCCGGCGCTGTTGAGCAGGCGTTCGGTGTGCAAGGCCTGGGCGCGGGAATCATCGATGATCAGCACTTTATAAGGTTCGTACTGAGCGACGCAGGTGAGGACTTCGATCTTCTCCAGCAGGCTCGACGCTTCGAGGGTGCCGGTGAGAAATTCCTGACCGCCGGCTCGCACGGCGGCGAGACGGGTCGGGGTGTCGGTTTCGTGCAGGCTGAAGAACAGCAACGGTAGCGGCTCGTCCAGGCCCACTTGCGCTTCGGCGGCGAGCTTCAGACCCACGCCAGCGCCGCTGAAATCCACGTCCATGACGATCGCGGCCGGCAAACGCTCGACCATCGAGGAGCGAAACGCTGGCACGCTATCAAGCGCCTGAGCGCTCAGGCCGAAAAATTCCAGTTGTTTGGCCAGCCGCTCTGCGCGGTCGTGGTCCTGCAGCATGACGTAGATCGGTTTGCGCAGCGGCGGCAGAAAGGTCTGGTCGAGTTGGTCGCCATGGCGCAGGCCGGTGCGCGACAGGCGCTGCATCAGGCGATTGAGTTCAGTGATCAATCCGCTGCTCAGTCGGCCACGATTGGCATCCACCGCTTCCAGCGATTGACCGATGTGGCGCGCAAGCTGGGTGTGTTCGGGCTGTTCGAAGCGCTCGGCAAAACGCAGCAGGCGCAAGTTGGCCTCGCTCAGTTCGGCGAGGTCGACGGTGGACCACTCACTGCGTTGCAGGCGCTGCCATATCTCAAGAATCTGACGTGCCTGATGAATTACCCGCTGGGCAAAGTGGTGCTTGAGACGCTCACGGCTGGGGTCTTCTGGCTCGGTCATATCCTGACTACTAGTTAGGCTGCATGCTGAGATCGACTGGTGGCTCTATGCTAGCACCTCTTTTCCCTTAGACGAGTGTCATGAGTCAATAATCTGCAGTGCGTCACTATTCAGTTCCTGACCCGTTGGTTTTGTTTTTGACCTGTTCATCGGCGAAGTCCCGTTGAATCGGCAATTTGCTGTGTGATCTGCTTAACTCTGAGTGATTTTCAGGTGCCCATCTCATCAGTGCAGTGAATGCGCTGTGCGAGGGTTTTCACTGCCCTGAGACGCTATGGATGTGGGGAGTCGGTATCAGGGAAACCCTTAGTTCAAATGTTGCTTCATTCGCTCGAACGAATTACTGCTTATCTTTAATGGCGGGTGCCGGCCCAAGGCACGTTGTTGTATGGTTGTGGTCGAACCGTTGAACCCAAGTGATTGAAAGGATATCGCCATGCTGGACTGGAAAAACCGCGCGGGCAGCGCGCCTGAACGTGCTGCCGAGCCGAAGTCGGCAACCCGCAGCTATGCCGGCGGGGTGTTGTTCAGCCGTGCGCTGGCCACGCTGGTCGGCATCTATCTATTGGTGACCATCGGCCTTGGCTGGTACTGGAGCCAGGAGCCGGCGCTGTTTGCGGTGGCACAAAACGCGCAGGTGGCTGCCGAGAAAGAAGGCAAGCAAATGGTGATCGGCTACACCACCGTCGAAACCCTCAAGACCGTTGCCAGCACCTTGCTCGACAAACCGGGCGGTTACATTTCCAATGACCGCTTCCCGCCAGGCCTGTGGATGGACAACACGCCGAGCTGGGAATATGGCGTACTGGTGCAAGTGCGCGACTTGACCCGTGCCCTGCGCAAAGACTTCGCCCGTTCGCAATCGCAGTCGGCGGAAGATGCCGATCTGGCCAAGGCCGAACCGCGTTTCAACTTCGACAACAAGAGCTGGATCCTGCCGTCCAGTGAGTCGGAGTATCAGGAAGGCATCAACTCCTTGAGCCGTTATCAGGCACGCTTGTCTGATCCGACCCAGAAAAACGCGCTGTTCTACGCCCGTGCCGATAACCTCAACAACTGGCTGGGCGATGTCGGCACCCGCTTGGGTTCGCTGTCGCAACGGCTTTCGGCAAGCGTTGGCCGGGTCAAACTCAACACCGCGCTGAAAACCGAAGCGCCGGCCGTTGGCCAAGTGCCGCAGGTCGACGAAGAAGTTGTCGAAACCCCGTGGATGCAGATCGACAATGTTTTCTACGAAGCTCGCGGTCAGGCCTGGGCGCTGTCGCACTTGCTGCGCGCCATCGAAGTCGACTTCGCCGACGTGCTGGCGAAGAAGAACGCCACCGTCAGCGTGCGTCAGATCATCCGCGAACTGGAAGCCTCGCAGGAGCCTGTCTGGAGCCCGATGATCCTCAACGGCAGTGGCTTCGGCGTGTTGGCCAACCACTCGCTGGTCATGGCCAACTATATTTCCCGGGCTAATGCCGCCGTCATCGATTTGCGTCAACTGCTCAATCAGGGCTGATTCATGACTCAGAGCGCCAAAGAGGCGGCGCATCGCGCTGCCTCGGATGCCGAACACATTGCCTGGGTTGACGAGCAGGACAACCTGCTCGGTGCCTTGGTACGTGCCGATTTGCGCGATAGAGGGCTGATCGGTCGCGGCACTTACATCATGCTGTTCAATTCTGCCGGCGACCTTTGCGTACACCGGCGCACGTTGAGCAAGGCCATTTATCCCGGTTACTGGGACGTGGCGGCCGGCGGCATGGTTCAGGCGAATGAGACTTACGCCGAGTCGGCGGCCCGTGAGCTGGAAGAGGAACTGGGTGTGAGCGGCGTTGAACTTACCGCTCACGACCATTTCTACTTCGAAGACACCGGCAACCGTCTGTGGTGTTCGGCGTTTTCCGCGGTGTGGGATGGTCCGCTGATCCTGCAGCCCGAGGAAGTGCTGGAAGCGCGCTTCATTCCCGTCGAACAAGTGATGCGCGAAATCGAGCAAAAGCCTTATTGCCCGGACTCTTTGGCTGCGCTCAAGCGCTATCTGAAGGCTCAGCAAAGCGACGTCGCAAAGAACACATAAATTGGCGCTGATTGGCTCTTAGCAATCGGCGTTTTTGCCGTTACACTGCGCGACCTTTTCAAGCTGTACCGGACTGCTTTCAGTGAAGCGTCGGTGCAGTAGCGCTGCCCCTGCCTGAGTGGGGCTTCGCGGTCGATAACCTTGCCCAAGGTTGCGATCAGTCTTTGTCCTCCCAAGAGGATTGCCGGTGGCCAAAAAAGCCGCATCCTTCGCCGCCCTAGGTGGCCTGGTATTTTCCACCGACGCAGGTCGTCATTGCCCGGAATGCAGTAAACCGGTGGACGCCTGTATCTGCAAACAAACCGTGATCCCGGCCGGTGACGGCATTGCCCGCGTGCGTCGCGAGAGCAAGGGCCGTGGCGGCAAGACGGTGACCACCATCACCGGCGTGCCGCTGGCTGAAGACGCGCTCAAAGAGTTGGCGACAACGTTGAAGAAACGTTGCGGCACCGGTGGGGCGTTGAAAGACGGGATCATCGAAATCCAGGGCGATCATGTCGAGCTACTCTTGGCTGAGCTGATCAAGCACGGTTTCAAAGCGAAGAAGTCCGGCGGCTAGCAGCCTCTGTGAAACCCACCTGCGGCTTGATCCGGTTCTGAACAGTTTCAGCATCGGCGTCGTCTCCATGGTTTCACAGAGCCTGTTCATGACCGGTTTCTAAACTCCACGCTGTCAGCGCGGTCTACCGCCGCGCTGACGAACCGTCATTTTCATTCTTTAGACTGCGCCGGCCTGAGATCAGGCGACGCACTATGACTTCTTTATAGGGGACTTCGATGTCCGTAAGACGCACACGCAAAGACGATGGCAGCCAATGGACAGTTGCGGACAGCCGCAGTGTTTACGGGATTCGCCATTGGGGGGCCGGGTATTTCGCGATCAATGACGCCGGTCGCGTCGAAGTTCGTCCGAACGGCCCGAACAGTTCGCCTATCGACTTGTTCGAGCAAGTCGACCAACTGCGCCAAAGCGGTTTGTCCTTGCCGTTGCTGGTTCGCTTCCCCGACATCCTGCAAGACCGTGTCCGTCAACTGACCGGTGCTTTCGATGCGAACATCGAGCGCCTGGAGTACCAGAGCAAGTACACCGCGCTGTACCCGATCAAGGTGAACCAGCAAGAAGCGGTGATCGAGAACATCATCGCCACTCAGGACGTCTCCATCGGTCTGGAAGCCGGCTCCAAGCCTGAGCTGCTGGCCGTGCTGGCACTGGCGCCGAAGGGCGGTACCATCGTCTGCAACGGTTACAAGGACCGCGAGTTCATTCGTCTGGCGCTGATGGGCCAGAAGCTCGGTCACAACGTGTTCATCGTCATCGAAAAAGAGTCCGAAGTCGCGCTGGTGATCGACGAAGCCGCCTCGCTCAAGGTCAAGCCACAGGTCGGCCTGCGCGTGCGTCTGTCGTCGCTGGCGTCGTCCAAGTGGGCGGACACCGGTGGTGAGAAGTCCAAGTTCGGTCTGTCGGCGGCGCAACTGCTGTCGGTGGTCGAGCGCTTCCGCGCGGCCGGCCTGGATCAAGGCATTCGCCTGCTGCACTTTCACATGGGTTCGCAGATTGCCAACCTGGCTGACTATCAGCACGGCTTCAAGGAAGCGATCCGTTACTACGGCGAGCTGCGCAATCTTGGTCTGCCGGTCGATCACATCGACGTGGGCGGCGGTCTGGGCGTCGACTACGACGGCACGCACTCGCGCAACGCCAGTTCGATCAACTACGACATGGATGATTACGCCGGTGTCGTGGTCGGGATGCTCAAGGAGTTCTGCGACGCGCAGAGCCTGCCGCACCCGCACATCTTCTCCGAAAGCGGCCGTTCGCTGACCGCGCACCACGCGATGCTGGTGGTGCAGGTAACCGACGTCGAGAAACACAACGACGACGTGCCGAAGATCGAGAACAAGGAATCGCTGCCGGAAACCGTGCAGTGGCTGGTTGACCTGCTGGGTCCGACCGACATTGAAATGGTCACCGAAACCTACTGGCGCGCCACGCACTACATGAGCGACGTGGCAGCTCAGTACGCCGACGGCAAACTGACCCTGGCCGAGAAAGCCCTGGCCGAGCAGTGCTACTTCGCCGTGTGCCGTCGCCTGCACAACTCGCTGAAAGCCCGTCAGCGTTCGCACCGTCAGGTACTCGACGAGCTCAACGACAAGCTGGCCGACAAGTACATCTGCAACTTCTCGGTGTTCCAGAGCCTGCCGGACACCTGGGCCATTGATCAGGTACTGCCGATCATCCCGCTGCACCGCCTCGACGAAGAGCCGCTGCGTCGTGCCGTGCTGCAGGATCTGACCTGCGACTCCGATGGCAAGATCAACCAGTACGTCGACGAGCAGAGCATCGAGACCAGCCTGCCCGTGCACGGCCTGAACGAAGGTGAAGACTACTTGCTGGGTGTGTTCCTGGTCGGCGCCTATCAGGAAATCCTCGGCGACATGCACAACCTGTTCGGTGACACCGACTCGGTGAACATCTACCAGAACGCCGATGGCAGCGTGTACCACGCCGGCATCGAAACCCACGACACCATCGAAGACATGCTGCGTTACGTGCACTTGTCGCCGGAAGAACTGATGACTCACTACCGCGACAAATGCGCCAGTGCCCGCATCAGTGCCAGCGAACGTACGCAATTTCTCGATGCCTTGCGTCTGGGCCTGACCCGCTCCTCCTACCTGTCCTCCTGAGGCCAGGTTGCAATCTCGCCGGGTTGTCTGAAATTTTCCCAAACGCTGCGGAAAAATCGGATGGCTCGGTGGGATACATCCCAAAATCTTCGCGAAATGCTTGGCTATCCAGGCCGGCAAAGTCATCCGGTCTGCTTTTCGCGTAGGTCATTTCCTAAGTTGTACTTCGGCACTCTACTCGGCACGGGGTCTCGGCGAGAATCCCCGACCGCCCCTCCTGTAGAGATCCGCCCATGTTCGATCCAGTCAACGAGTCGTCGTTTCGTCTCGATGTAGCGGGCCTGTCCGCCCCTTTCGAAGTCCTGGCCTTTACCGGTAGCGAAGCCCTCAGCGAGCCTTTTGCGTTCGAGATCGATGTGTTGATCGACGATCCGCAGCTGGATCTCGCCGGCCTGCTTTACCGTTCGGCGTTCCTGTGTTTCGGACCGTCGGGGGAGGGCTTGCACGGGCAGTTGCAGAGTCTTGTCCAGCATGAGCACGGGCACGGTTCGCGGCTGAGCCGGATCCGTCTGGGGCCGAAACTCGGTTGCCTTGACCTGCGTATCAGTCAGCGGATATTCAGTGGCCGAACGGTGCCGCAGATCATCGATCAGGTACTCAGGGAACACGGGATTGTCGGCGCTCAGCGACGCTTCGCGTTGCGCGGCGACTACCCGGCCCGCACGTTCTGCACGCAATACCGTGAGTCCGATCTGCAACTGCTCCAGCGCTTGTGCGCGCAGGCACGGATTCACTATTTCTTTGAACACGCGCACGACCGGCATTGCCTGGTGTTCGGCGATGATCCGGCACAGTTGCCATTGGCTGACGTCGCGCAGTATCAAGGCGAGCACGCCGATCCTTTTTCTTCTCCCGCGGTACACCATTGGCAATTGCTGGAATCGTTTCAGGGCGAGGGCGCGTGGCAGGCGCCAAATGCTGAAGGACGCAGTGATTTGGCGGCGTTGCGCAGCGGTCAATGGCTGCGCCTGGCCGATCATCCGTTCGCCGAGTGCAATCGCCATTGGTTGTTGACGCGGATTGAACATAGCGCGGATCCGGCCCTTGATCTGCCCTATGCCAACCGACTGTTCGGCGCGCTGCAGTTGCCGCCGTCTGCGGCGGCCGCAATGCCGTCGAGACCACGCATGCACAGCCTGCAGCGGGCCTGGGTGGTGACGGTCGATGAGCCGCAGCCTGACTGCAGGCGGCCGGTGGCGGTGCAGTTCGATTGGCTCTATCAGGGCGAAGGTGCGGCGCCGAGTCATTGTTGGCTGCCGCTCGCACCGGCCTTGGCCGATGCGCCGTTGGCGGCGCTGAGCGATGGCGTGGAAGTGGTGGTGAGTTTCTTTGAGGGCGATCCAGATCAACCGGTGATCAGCGGCGTTCTCCTGCCGTCGGTCATGGAGGCGCAGATCAGCGATGAGCCGCCGGTGCCTGTGCCGGACCGGCTGGTGAGTGAAGGCTTGCAGCAACTGCTGACGTCGGGCGAACCATTATTGCTGCTGTGCCTGATTCCGGGAGGTGGCAGTTTCAGCCACTGCGCAGAGTCGGTCTGCAGTTGTCGGCTGGTCGCGGCGCTTGAACAGAGCGGCGCAACATGAGTGGCGCGGCGCATGAGCCGACGGCGCAATGGCTGTTGCTCGACGGCGCGGATGCCGCACGAGCATTGACGATATTGCATCAGGGCTTCCCCGGAGTGCGGCGCTTAAGGCTGTTTGACGGTACCGAGTTTCAACCGGTCAGTGAGCACGGTCCGGTGCTGGTCGACTTGCACGATTGCCCGGCATTGGCGTCGTTGTGTCACAGCGACCCGGATACCTGGCGCGGTCTGCTGCTGGGCAGCGAGGCAACGGCGCAGGAGCTGCTCAGCCACTTGCAGCGCATGCTCACGGTCTCGTTCGGCTTGAGCCATCGGGCCTTGCTCAGCTATTACAACCGCCAGACCGCGAGCTATTTTTTCGACGCCTGCGACGCTGGCGAATTGAGTCGCTGGCTCGGGCCGATCCGCCTGTTGCGTTGGTTCGGTGGCACCTGGGCCGACTACGCGATTGGCAGTCAGGGTTGGCAGCAGTTGCGTAACCCCGGGCTGGCCGTCGAGCCACTGAACATCGAAGAAAACCTCACCCGTCGTCAGCGCGAGCGCCTGCAAACCTGCCTGCTGGAGCAGCACATCTGGCGCTGGTGCCAATCGTTGGGAACCGATTACGCGGCAATGGCCTCCCATGTCCAGCAAGGCCTGGAGCTGGGGTTCAGCGACCGCACCGTGCTCGATGGCTGGTTGTGGCTACGCTTGCTGCATCCGCGTGCCGTGCTGGTGCCTCCCCCGGTGGGGCTGACCCAGCAGGAGCGGCTTGACCATGTACGTCGCCAGTGGCACGGCGATCAATTTTGAGATGAGGTTCTGCGCGTATGGCAGGTTTTTTCCGGCAAGGGTTCGGCGCAATGCTGGGGGGCGTGTTGCTGTTGGCACTGAGCAGTTGTTCACCGGTCAAACTGCTCAATGCGCTGACCCCGGACACCACGTTCGACAAAACCACGGGCATTGCTTATGGCGACGATCCCCGGCAGAAGCTCGATGTGTATGTGCCGCATCATGCGTTGCCGGATGCGCCGGTGGTGGTGTTTTTCTACGGTGGCAGTTGGAACAGTGGCGAGCGTGAAGACTACACGTTTGTCGGTGAGGCGCTGGCATCGCGGGGGATAGTCGCGGTGGTGGCGGATTATCGCTTGTATCCGCAGGTGCGTTACCCGCAGTTCTTGCGGGATGGCGCCCGGGCGGTTGCCTGGACCAAAACGCACATCCGCGAGTTTTCCGGCAATCCGCAGCGCTTGTATCTGATGGGCCACAGCTCCGGTGGCTACAACGCGGCGATGCTGGCGCTGGACAAGGACTGGCTCGCGGCGGTGGGCATGTCGCCCGGTGACATCAGCGGCTGGATCGGTCTGGCCGGGCCTTATGATTTTCTGCCGATCAAGAATCCAGACGTGCGCCCGGTGTTTTTCTGGCCGGACTCACCGCCGCAATCGCAGCCTATCAATCACGTCAGTCGCCACGCTCCACCGGCTCTGCTGATCGCCGCGAACAAAGATGATCTGGTCAACCCGACACGCAACACCGGCGGCCTTGCGCGCAAACTGCGCGAGGTCGGGGTGCCGGTGCAGGATTTGTATTACTCGCGGCCCAATCACATAACGCTGGTGGCGACGCTGTCACGGCCACTGCGTCGACTGGCGCCGGTGCTTGATCAAGTGGTCGGGTTCATCGAACACACGCCGACTCAGTGAGTCGCGCCGCTGAACCAACCGTCGTTGCGCTTGAGCCAGAGGGCTTGCGCGCCGAGGGTGAGACTGCGCAGCACCATGAACAACAGAAACGTTATCCACAGACCGTGATTGCCCAAACCTTGCAGCGCCCACGCGAACGGCACCAGCAGTAGCACTGTCAGCAGCATGCCGTTGCGCATTTCGCGCGCACGGGTGGCACCGATGAACAGACCGTCGAGCAGGTAACTCCAGACCGCAATCAACGGCAGCACGGCGAGGTAGGGCAGATAAATGAACGCCGTGTCGCGCACGCTCTGGATGTTGGTCTGCATTTCGATAAACACATGCCCCGCCAGCAAAAACAGCGTGGCGAATCCGAGGCTGGCGATCAGCGACCAACCGCCGGCCACCACCAGAGAACGGCGCAACGCGAGGCGATCACGGGCACCGATGGCGTGTCCACACAACGCCTCGACCGCGTGTGCCAGACCGTCCAGCGCGTGAGCAGTCAGCAGCAGGCCGTTGAGCAGCAATGCGTTGGCCGCGACAGTGGCATCGCCGAGACGAGCGCCTTGCACGGTGATCATGAAAAACACTGATTGCAGCGCCAGGCTGCGGATGAAAATGTCGCGATTGACCGCCAGTAGCGGGCGCCAGCTCTGCCACACCTTGAGGGCGGCCCAGACAATATGCCCCGGATAGGCGCGCAATGCTTTGCGGGTCAGCATTAGCCCCAGAAGGGCACCGCTCCATTCGGCGATCACGGAAGCCCGAGCCGAGCCGACCACGCCCCAGTCCAGCCCCATGACGAACCACAGGTTTAGCACGATGTTGATCAGGTTGGTGGTCAGCAGTATCGCCAGCGGCGCCCGGGCGTTCTGCGTGCCGAGGAACCAGCCGACCAGCGCGTAACTGGCCAGCGCGGCGGGCAAGCCGAACAACCGGGTGTGGAAAAAGTCGCGGGTCAGTTGATCAAGTTCCGCCGACGGTTGCATGAAGTGCAACGCCACGCCGCTTAACGGTACGCCCAAAGTGCCGAGCACCAGCGACAGTCCCAGCGCCAGCAGCAGACCTTGCAACAGAATTTGCCGCAACGCCGCGCCATCACTGCGCCCGGCCGCTTGCGCGGCGAAGCCTGTGGTGCCCATGCGCAGAAAACCCATGGCCCAGGCGAGAAAGGTATACAGGCTGGCCCCGACCGCCACCGCGCCCAATTGATGGGCGTGAGGCAGGTGGCCGATGACAGTGCTGTCGACCAGCGCCACCAGTGGTACGGAAATATTGGAAAGGATCATCGGCGCAGCAAGCGCCCAGACCTTGCGGTGAGTCGGGCGGTCACGCCAGTCGGCAATCAGGTTGGACATGCGGGCTCCTTGGGGGAGCGGGGATTGTAGCGATTGATGCGGGTTGCAAGGCGATCAATTGTGGGGGCGAGCCTGCTCGCTCCCACAGGGTTTTGCGGTGTCAGTGGATGATCCAGCTCAGCAGCCATAACCCCAGCAGCAACCAGATGATCCCGGCAATGATCGATGCATTCATGAATGCGCGGATCGCGGACCACAGCAGCATCAAGCCGACGATCAGCGCGATGATGCTGATGATCGACGTATCCATGCCCAAGGTCCTGGCCAAACCGTCGACAAAGTTGCCGCCGGCATTGCTCAACAGGTTGAACAGCCCGCTGAGGCCATCAACGATAAAGCGGATGACCGAGCCGAGTGCCTGGCCGAGCCATTCGAAAAAGCTTTCTACCTGCATGTGTGCATCCTGATGAAAGAGCTGAGCCTTGGGCCACAAGGTGGGTGGCCGAGTTCCCTGCAACTATAGAGGGTTTGCCTCAATCCTGTGACAGCCCCTTGCCTTCAACCGGCATCCCCCCGAAGCTATACGCCTTCAGGAGAGCCCGATGAACCTTGTTGAACTGACCGAACGCCTGCACGCCATTCGCGACCGCAATGACTGGCGGCAATTTCACAGCCCGAAAAACCTCGCCATGGCCGCCAGCGTCGAGATGTCCGAACTGGTGGAAATCTTCCAGTGGCTGAGCGAAGACCAGTCGCGTCAGTTGCCGGCGGACAAACTGGCCCACGCCGGGCAGGAAGTCGGCGATATCGTCCTGTATCTGTTACTGCTGTGCAGCGAGTTGGGGTTGGACATGAATGACGTGGTGCGCAGCAAGCTCGCCGACAGCGAACGGCGGTTCAGCTGATGAGCGACCGGCATTTCGATCAGTTGGCGACCCGTTTCGCCGAAAAAATCTACGGCGGTGCCAAAGGCGCGATTCGCCTCGCAGTGTTGCAGGCGGACCTTGCCGAAGCGCTGCCGGATCGACCGTTGCGCGTATTGGACATCGGTGGCGGGTTGGGCCACATGTCGCTGTGGCTGGCCGAGCGCGGGCATGATGTGACCTTTACCGAGCCGGCCGAGCCGATGCTTGAAGGTGCGCGCCAGCGGTTTGCCGATGCCGGGCAAACCGCGACGTTCATTCAGGCGCCGTGGCAGGAACTGCTCGGGCAACTCACCGAACCCTACGATCTGGTGATCTGCCACGCGGTGCTGGAATGGCTGGCCGAACCCCACGCGATCCTGCCGGTGTTGCATCAACTGACCACGCCCGGCGGCTGGCTGTCCCTGGCGTTCTACAACCGTGATGCGCTGATCTACCGCAACCTGCTCAAAGGCCATTTCAAGAAGATGCGCAAGAACGTCATGGCCGGCGAAAAACAAAGCCTGACCCCGCAGATGCCCCTCGACCCACGGGAACTGGCGACGCAACTCGCAGGCCTGTGGCAGGTCGAAACCCAAAGCGGGGTGAGGGTGTTCCACGATTACATGCCGGTCGAATTCCAGGCCCGCGCCGAACTCGTGGATTTGCTCGAGATGGAACTCGCTCACCGTCGTCACCCAAGCTTCGCCGGGCTTGGGCGTTACTTGCACTGGATCTGCCGGCCGATCTGATCGGAGCCTGAAATGAACGCTCAATGCGGGTTATTGCTGATGTGTCTGGGGTTGGCCGCCTGCCAGGGCAACAACCCCTATGTGGCGCAGTCGCTACCCTTGCCGCCCGCGCCGCCGCAAGCGGCCAACACCTTTGATCGCAGCGCCTACCCGGCGCCACCACGCGATTACGGGCGTTATCGCAGTTGGGCGTGGCTCAACGGACAATTGCCACCCGGCACCGCGTGGGCCGATTCGGCGCAAGTGGCCGAAGCGGTCAGCAATGGGCTGGACCAGCGCGGCTTGCGCCCGTTGCATGACAACCGCCCGGCCGACCTGTTGGTCAGCGCCCGTCTGAGCCTGCAAACCCGCCTGCGCCAGGTGCAGGACAACAGCGGTTACTACGGTGGATACGGCGGCTATGACCGTTATGGTCGCGGTTACGGGATGTACAACACGGTGCCCATCGTGCGCACTTATCAAGAGCAGGTAGTGGTGGTGCAGGTCGACTTGTTCGATGCCGGCACCGGTCAACCGGTCTGGAGTGCCAGCGCCGAAACGGCGGACAAGGGCAGCCAGATCGATCGCACCGATGCCATTCGCGAGGCTGTGGAAAAAGCCTTGTCGGCGTATCCTCCGAGTTAGCGCTCAGCAATGGGGGCGCTGTCGCAGGTTCATGTCTTCAACCGGAGAAATTCCATGTTCCGCCGTCTCGTTTTACTGGCCATGGCCGCGCTGCTCAGCGCCTGCGCCGCCAACCCGGTCAATCATGACTTCGATGCCAGCCGCGACTTTGCCGCGTATCGCAGTTGGAGCTGGAAAGAGCCCGCCCTGCAATATCGCCCTGATGACCCTCGGATCAGGAGCGACCTGACCGAACAACGCATTCGCCAAGCGGTCGCCGATCAACTCGATCAGCGCGGCTTGCGCCCGGCCGCGGCCGGCGCCAAGGGTGATTTGAGTGTGCAGACTTACCTGATCGTCGAGGATCGTCAGCAGCAAGTGACGACCAACTATGGCGGCGGTTGGGGTGGGCCGTGGAATGGTTACTGGGGCGCGCCGATGTACAACGAAACGCGCAACATTACCTACAAGGTCGCGACCCTCCAGATCGACCTGCTCGATGGCAAGGACGGCAAACTGGTGTGGCGCGGCAGCGATGAGCGCATGCTCAGCAGCACCCCCAACCCGGCGGATCGCAGCGCTGCGGTTCGAGAAACGGTCGGCCGGATTCTGGCGAACTATCCACCGCGCTAACCCATCCTCAGGTTGACGCCATCCCACAGGGTTCGTCGTCAGGTGACGTGGCGTTCTGCCAGCCGTCTCGCTCAGCCCCGTCTACACTCAACTCCATCAATGGAGGTAGCGCTCGGCAGTGCGCCGGCAAAGGAGTGCGGCATGTCGCCTCGTTCGCAGTTCAATGGTCCGGCCCGGCAGCGGGGGGCAATCGGTTTGATGGCGGCGCTGACCCTGGGGTTGGCGCTGGTGTTGATGCTGGTGGTGGTCGACAGCGGTCGGCTGTACATGGAACAGCGCAAGCTGCAGCGAGTCGTCGACACCGCGGCGCTTGAGGCCGTGAGTCGCGGTGGTAGTTGTCAGTCCGGTCTGACCGCTGCCAGTTACGCCGGGCAAAGCGCCGTGCGCAATGGCTTCGCCGTCAATGCCAGTAACACTCTGGCGACGACCTGCGGCACTCTGCTTACCGGGCCAACCGGTCTGCGTACCTTCACCGTCAGTGCAACCCAGGCGACCGCCATCAAAGTCGCCGCCAGTCACACCGTAGCCACCAGTTTTGCCAATGCTGTGTATGCGTTGTTCAGTGGGGCGTCGGTCAGCCTCAACACCGTACTTCGTGCTTCTGCCGTTGCTGCCCAGCCACAGCCACCGGTTGCCCAATTGAGCATCCGCAGTACGCTGGGCAGTATCAACACAGCGCGATCGAATATTCTGAACCCAGTGTTTTCGGGGTTGCTCGGAGGCAACGTCAACCTGACGTTACTCGGCTGGGACGGGTTGCTCCACACGGACATCAATCTGCTCAAATACCTGGACCAACTGGCGATCAACCTTAATGTGGCCGCCGGTGATTACACCCAGCTACTCAACACCCAAGCCTCGGTGACCCAGCTGATTCAGGCCGCTGCGGCCGTAGTTCAGGCCAATGGTGCGACTGCCGAAGTGATTACCGCTCTAGGCAACCTGCAAGCGGCGGCGCTCAGTGCCGCCCCCGTCAAACTGGGAGATATTTTACAACTGCAGACCGGCACCACATCGGCCGGGCTGGATGCCGACGTGCAGTTGCTGCAGCTGATTCAGGGCGTCGTGCAACTGGCGAACAGCAAAAGCGCGGTGGCTGCGACATTGCCAATCAGCGTGCTTGGGCTGGCGAATGTCACGGTGCGGGTCAAAGTGATCGAGCCGCCGCAGTTTTCCGCCATCGGCAATCCGGCGTTGGCCAAGATCAACCCCACCGGGCCTGACCGGATTTATGTTCGCACTGCGCAGATCCGCACGATGCTGTCAGTGAATCTGCCGGTGCTGACTGGTGTGAGCGGGCTGAGCAACGCAGTGCTGGGGCTGGTCGGTACTTTGACCCCGACTCTCAATTCACTGCTGAGTCTGAACCTGGTCGCTACGCTCAACTCGGCCGCTTGCCTGCTGGGTGCCGGTTGTCAGCAACTGGATCCGAAATTGTTGCCGTCGCCCCAAATCGATATCAGCCTGGATGCCGGTGGCGCCACCAGCTACGTCACTGACTACACATGCCCAACCGGCACCAGCGGCACCAAGAGCCTGACGGCTCATGCCACCACGTCTATTGCTGATCTCAAGGTCGGCAAAATCGATCCGACCAATGCCTTTTCATCGGCCGCCGAACCCACGGTTACGCCTTTGCCGTTGATCGACCTCGGCATTGTGACCTGCCACAAGATTCTGGGGATCGGCAGTTGTGATGCCAGCACCCATGTTCAGTATGGCGCCGGCGGCATCGCGATCATGGCCAGCACCAGCGTGGCGGGCAGTACTCAAGATCTGCTTTATTCCAGCACTACACCTTTCCCAATACCGGCCAACCTTAAACTGCCGCCGAGCACGTTGTCCGCCACGCCCTCCAGCAATGTTGTCGGTAGCCTGGCGAGCACTCTGGCCGGTATTAATCTGATTGTTTATAAGCCGCAAGGCGGTAACCCGTTTGGTGCCATCGTTGCGGGCGTTGCCAGTTCGATAAGTGACGTCGCCAGCATTCTCCAACCGCTGATCACCAACCTGTTGAGCCCGCTGCTCGATCCGTTGCTCAACAACTTGCTAAATAGTCTTGGCATCAACCTGATGGCTGTCGATGTCGGCGCCAATATGACCTGTGGCCAGACCGGCAAGGCCTATCTGGTGATCTGATCGTCCTCGGCCATCGGCAGTTCGATACAAAACCGCGCGCCCTCGTCACCATTGCGCACGCTCAGGCGTCCGCCCATGTTGTCGACGATGCCGTAGCTGACCGACAACCCCAACCCGGTGCCGACGCCGACCGGTTTGGTGGTGAAAAACGGTTCGAAGATCCGTTCAATCAAGCGCGGGTCAATACCGCCGCCGTTGTCCTCGACCCACAGTCGCACCACATGCTCATGGCACTCGGCATAGACCGCTATCCATGGCTGGAAGTCGCGGTCAGCCTCGCGTTTGCCGAGCAAAGCGTCGCGGGCGTTGACCATCAGATTGATCAGCACCTGCTCAAGTTGATCGACGTAACCGCGCACCTGGACTTCAAAACCGGCCTCTTTGATACGCAACTCGACGCCTTTGCCGCGCAAGCCCTCGGACAATAGCGACAACGTGCCTTCAATGGCGTCGAGGGGGTTGAACGGATGCTGTTCGATTTCCGAGCGGCGCCCGAACACGCGCATGTGATCCACCACCCGCGCTGCCCTTTGAACCTGGGCGTCGATACGGTTGAGCTTGTCGGTCAGGTAGTCGATCTGCGCGTCGCCATTGTTCAAGCGCTTGAGCACATTGACGATGGCCATACGCATCACGTTCAGCGGCTGGTTGATCTCGTGGGCCAGGCCGGTGGCCATTTCGCCGAGGGTGGCCATTTTCGCACTCTGGGTCAGTTGTTGTTGCGAGCGGCGCACCTCGGTGTTGTCGCGACCCACGGCTTGTACCTCGATCAGTTGCCCGTGCTCATCGAATACCCCACGATCCGACCAGACCCACCACGCGTGTTCGCGGCCGGGCAGGCGCAGATTGATCTCAGCGGTGCTCACTGGCAGTTGCGGGGTCAGTTGTGCCAAGCGCTGGACGAACGCCTGGCGCTGTTCGTCCGACATCCAGTTGCCCAGGTTTACCCCGGGCAACTGCTCCGCTGTGCATTCCAGATAAGTCGCCAAGGGGCGATTGCCGAAGGTCAGGGTCAAGTCCGGGCGGTAGCGGCAAATCATCGCTGGGGAATCTTCCACCAGCATTCGGTAGCGCTCTTCGCTGGTCTTGATTTGCTCGGCGGCGAGGGTCGCTTCGGTGACGTCCAGCCATAAACCCACGGCCTCTACCGGCAGGCCCAAGTCGTCGCGCAGCAGTTTGGCTTCGTCGAGCAGCCAGTGTGCGTTGCCTTGGCGGTCGAGCATCCGATATCGCGCGCTCACCGAGCCTTCGCGCAGCAACTGCCGCGTGCGTTCGAAATAGCGAGGACGGTCTTCGGGGTGTATGTGTTCCACCAGTCGGCCATCGTCACAGTCGGTCAGCGTCCAGCCCAGCAAGGGTTGCAGGCTGGCGCTGAAGAAGGTCGGTTGCAGCGCCCCCTCGACGTAGCGTTGCACGTAGATCACGGCGGGGGCGCTGGCGATCAGATTGTCCAGGCGCGCATGGGCGGCGGCGGCCTGTTGCTGTTGATTCTTGATGTCGCTGATGTCGAGCATGAAACCCACCAGCCTTCGCTCGGTACCGATGCCCAAAGAGCGACCTTGCAGGCGATACCACAGCGGCTGTGGTTGATCGCTGCGTTGCAGGCGCACGCACACCTCCAACGGGGTGCCTTCCCCCTGCAAGGCTTGCAGGCGACTGCGCAGCTCATCCCGGTCGGCAGGATGCACATGATCGAACCAGTCCTGAATCGGCAGCCGCTCAGCTTTCACATCCAGACTGGCGGCCAGTACCGGGGCCAACTGTATTTCGGCGCCGTCGTGGGTCATCTCCCACCAACCCGTACCGAGCAACGCTTGCAGAATCTCCAGGCGCTCCAGTTGCTGGTGATGGTGATGCTCGCGCAGGCGCTCCAGCAGAGGGGCGGCCACGGCAGCGGCCAACAGCAGCCAGTCGTGATCGTTCAAGTCCGGCGCCTGTTGCTTCGCGTTGTAGCCTGCGCAAAGCAACCACGCCGCCACACCTTGGGCGTCGCGGTAAGGCACGGCGAAGCTTTCGTCGAGACCGAACAGTGCACTCAGGCGTGGCTGTTCGCTGGCCAGCAAACGTTGTGGTAACGCACCGTTGAGGCTGTCGAGCCCGGTCCCCAATCGTTGCTGGTCATGCCACATCTGCAGTGCATCTGGCGCGGCGTAGTGCTGATGAATCTGCCAACCCAGGCCTTGCTCATCGAGCAGGGCCACTGCCAGACATGGAATGTGCAACTGCTGGCTCAAGCGTTGCAGTTGTTCGCCAAGCACATCGGGCAGGCGCGCAAGGCTGCACAAACGCAACTGATCGCGCATCTGCGTGGCCAGCCACTGGCATTGCTCACGATTGCGCGCCTGAAGCCGCTCACCCAGCAAGTCACCGATGTCCAGCAACTGCAAAAGCCAGCCATCGCCCTGGGCCTGCACCCAGCCGCGCAAGTGCAGCGGTGCACCGTTCTGGCTGAAAAAATCGAGGTCGAGCAATTGTCCTTGCCAGTCGGCGGGGCGACCTTCTATCGCCAGGCTGCTGTAGGGCAACACATACTCCAGCAGATGCGCGGGCTGGGGGCCGGACATCCGCTGCGCCAGCACATGGCGCAAGGGGCCGCTCAAATGATTGACGTGGCCTTCGCCGTCCAGATACAGCTGCAGGCCGACACTCGGCACCACAGGGCTGTCCAGAGGCTGTGGCGTCTCGGGTTGTCGATTGAGCAGGCGAGCGAACAGCTTGTCACCGGAACTCAAAATTGCAGGCTCGAAGACGCGCTCAATGTCACTGGCAGACGCGGCACCGAACCGATGCCGGGCAGCACCAGAAACGGCAGCGCCTGATTGAGCTTGGCGGTGGGGTAGTTGACCGTCACCGTCAGCACGCCGCCGACATAGGTGATGTTGCTGTCGGTGGCCGCATCGAAATTCAATGCGCCGGGCAGCCAAGCCAATTGGCGGGTCAGCTCGGTACGGGCCGTGGTGATGACGGTGGTTGAGTAATCGGCAGAGGCCGGATCCAGCGCCACGCTACGGCGCACGGCCTCGGCAGTGGACTCATTGAACGACTGCATCAGCAACAGCGGCAGGCTGTAGCTGACCAAGCCATAAAACACGGCGAAGAACACGATGAACACCAAGGCGAATTCGATGGCGACAGCGCCTTTTTGCTTGCGGGGGAGGCTGGATTTCATGAGTGCGTCTACCCTGACATTCACTGCTTAATATCAGCATAGAATCATTCAGCCAAAAGGGACGTTTTTTACCGCATGCACAGCTTTGTCCTACTGATCTGGCTGACACTTTGCGCGGCGCAGGATGCCCGACAACGGCATATCGGTAACGGCCTGACTTTGGGTGTTGGAGGGTTGGCCACCGTTTATCTACTGACGACCGGCAACACTTGGCTCGGCGCCGAACCGGTTCAAGGAGCCTGGGCGGTGCTGCTGGCCCTGGCGTTCACCCTTCCCGGTTATGCGCTGAAACGTTTTGGCGCAGGCGATGTGAAACTAATGACAGCCTTTGGCGTTGCGACGGACGGTGCTCACTTGCTCGGCGTGTTTATCGGCGCAGCGCTTGCCAGTGCACTCTGGGTCCTGTTGGCGCCAAGGCTCTGGTTGCATATGAGTCAAAGGCTTAGAGAACGTCTTCGATATATGAGGCCTGAAGCGTCAAAAAAGCTGCCATTTGCACCGTTCGTGCTGGCAGGGTCAATTCTCACCTTGTTGTGGCTCCATTAGTCGCGCCTTGCCACTACTGCTATGTACATAGTCGGAAAGTGGGTCTACTTTCAAATCAGTGTTTGTACGGCAGCGTACTGTAAGTACAGGAACGGTCAGCCTTTGGCCCGAGCATGGAGTGGCATGTGAACGAGCTTACATCTGTTGTAAAGGTGCTGGTGGTCGACGATCAACCGCTGATTGTCGAGGAACTCTGCGAATTCATCGAGAGCAGTGGCTACCGATGTGTGCCTTGCGAGTCGAGCAAGCAGGCCATTGAACAATTCACCGAGGACACCGCCATTGGCCTGGTGCTGTGCGACCTGCACATGCCGGACATGGACGGCATTGAACTGGTGCAGGAACTGCAGCGGTTGTCGGGTAAACATCGGGTCTTCGAGGCCATCATGCTGACCGGGCGCGCCGACAAGCAGGACGTGATCAAGGCCTTGCGTGCCGGCATTGCCGATTACTACCAAAAGCCCATTGACCTGGACGAACTGCTCGAAGGTTTGCAGCGTCAGGAAGCGGCATTGCGGGAACGGCAGAAAACCCTGCAGTTGGGCCACCTCAATCAAAAGCTGCAATACCTGTCCGAGTCGATCGACGATCTTTACCAGGACCTCGACAAAGTACGCCGCGGGCCTTCGACGGTGAGTGAAGAGGCGTCGGGTGATGGCGAGGGGGTGGAGATACCGGAAATCTTCAATCAGTTGTCGCCCCGCCAGATCGATGTCGCACGGTTGGTCGGCAAGGGTCAGACCAACTATCAGATTGCCTGTGAACTGGGGATTACCGAGAACACGGTCAAGCTCTATGTCTCGCAGGTCTTGCGCCTGACACACATGCACAATCGCACCCAATTGGCGCTGGCGTTGTCGCCGAGCAATTCGGGTATGCGTCATCGGGTGACTGCGCATTGATCCCCTCTGACCCCGGTGTTATGCGGGGTCAGCTACCTCAAACGATGTGGGCTTTGGACTTGGGAAACAGGTTGTCCAGGGTTTCCAGCAACCGTACGTGATAGATCGGTTTACGGAACAGGTCCAGCACCTGCAGGCGCAGCATATCGCTGACATCCTCCATGTCCGCATGCCCGGACGTGACGATCACCGGCAGATGCTGGCGTGAGGTGTGTTCACGCAGCCGCTTGATCAGCGACATGCCACTTTCTTCGGGCATGCGCAGATCAGTGATCACCAGGGCGATATCCGGGTGGCGGGTCAGATGGTGCAGGGCCAGCTTCACCGACGTGGCGGTATGACAGGTGAAGCCTTCACCCTCCAGCAACTCTGCCAGCTCCAGCAGTGCGTCTTCTTCATCGTCGACGAGGAGCAACTGCTGGCGCGGGGAGTATGGAGAGTTCATGGGCAACACCTGCAATGGACTGAGTGCTGACGGTAGAACCCAATGGGCGTATTGACAAGTTATCGGTCCGATCAGGTGAGGGCGGTCTGGATTGTAGTCAGGATGGTGGTGACCGCGTTGCCTATACCGTTGCCGAATGCGGCAATCACCAGCGCCACCAGGCCGACGACCAGCGCGTACTCGATGGCGGACGCGCCTTCAGTGTCTTTGCCCAAGCCTTTGTAGAGGGCGAGATGAGATTTGATTTTTTGAGCAACCTTGGAATACGACATAAGCATTCTCCTTGGGGCACACCAGGTGTTGCGCGTTCGCAACATGATTTCCCTGTGCCACCCTCAGCATTGTTGGCAATTGCCACCCCTTCAACTGTAAGAACGGATTAACACCTAAGTAGTAGGGCGCCGTTTAACGGCAGAAAACCACATTTGGCGCCTTAGACCTCTACTTTTGCTGGATATTTCCCACTTCGTAATGGCGTTTTGTTCTGCCTGCGCTACGGTTAAATAGCGAAATAGTTACTTGTTCATAGCTGCCTGATTGCGAAGTTATCTCGTTGGAATTCACGGGACATTGCATGAGAGACAAAGCGATGCGGGAAAGGGAGAGCCGTCATGAACAGTCGCGTCACTCTGGGTCTGGCCGGGTTGTTACTGGCGGGCGCCATCATTGCCGGATATTGGGGGCTTACCTTGAGCCGGGCACCGGTCGCTGAACCGGTCGCTACCCCCGCCACTGAGCCTGTGGTGCCGTCAGCCGTCAAAACCGAACCTGTGGAAGACCCGACGCGTCAGCCCGTCGTCGTACTGCTGCGAGACATCCCGCCGTTCGTGAACATCACCGCCGCCGACGTAGCCGTGGAAAAACTGCGCACTGCGCCTGCCGGCAGCCTGGGCAATGTCAATCAAGTCATCGGCCGTGCGCCTTGGCGGCACTTGAGCGCCGGCAGTTGGCTGAGTGACGAAAGCTTCGAATCCGGCAGCTCACTGGCCCGCATGATCCGCCCCGGCGAACGGGCGGTGGCGGTGGCGGTGGACGAAGTCATCAACGCCGGCGGGCAATTGGCCCCCGGCGATTACGTCGACGTGCTGCTGTTTCTGCGCAAGGACGAAAACAATCCACAGCCCTCGGCACAACAAGTGGTGTCGGCGGTGCGTGTGCTCGGCGTCGGCAACCAGTTGGGCCTGACCAACGACGGCCAGCCTGCAGATCCCGCACGCAGTGATGAGGAGCGACTCAAACAGGAACAACAGCGCCAGGCCGCCCGCAGCGTGCTGCTGGCCGTGCCAGAGACGCTGGCCAGCCGCTTGATGCTGGCGTCCAGCGCTGGTGTCTTGCGCCTGGCCGTGCGCAGCGCCGATGAGCAGCAACTGGCGAAATACTGGGCGGGCGAAAACAATGTCGCTACCCAGCTCGACACGCCTCGCCGCGAACTGATCGAGTTCAGTCAACTGTCCCAGGCCCCGCCGCCCAAACCCATGGCCGTGGCCGGCCAGCCCGGCCCACGCAAACCCACCGTTGAAGTCATCCGCGGTGCTGAAACCGCCCAAACCACACCCTGAATCGAGCAAGGACGCCTTTACATGCGCATACGCTTTACGCCTCTGTTCAACGGTTTGCTCTGGGCCTCGCTGCTGAGTGTCACCTCGATCGGCAGCGCCGTCGCCGCCACCGGCAATTGCGCCGCGCTGGGGCCATTGCCCTCGGTGCTGGAAGTCGGCGAAGGTTTGCAGCAGGCGTTGCAATCGCCGGTGGCGATCACGCGGGTCGCTGTAGGCGATCCGAAAATCGCCGACGTGCGTGCCACCGGCGATAAGGCCGTGTTGCTCACAGGCGTTGGGCCCGGCGCAACCACGCTGATGATCTGGACGGCCTGCGCCAGTGCTCCACGGCAAAGCATGGTGTTCGTGCAAGGTAAGGCCAGTGCAGCGATGAAGACCGTTTCCCTGCCGGCCACGGATGATCCGACCTTGCCCTCGCAGGTGCAGACCGACATACGTTTTGTTGAAGTCAGCCGTACCAAACTCAAAGAGGCCGGCACTTCGATTTACGGCAAGGGTTCGAACAACTTCCTGTTCGGCACTCCGGGCACGGTGCCCGGCACCGGAGTCAGGCCGGGTACGGTGCCGATCACTGCGCCGAACATTCCCTTGGCCAACGACATGTTCAACATTGTCTGGGGCGGCGGCAGCAGTAAATTTCTCGGCATCGTCAATGCATTGGAGGGCAGCGGTTTCGCCTACACCCTGGCGCGACCCAGCCTGGTGGCGTTGAGCGGTCAGAGCGCGAGTTTTCTGGCCGGTGGCGAAATCCCGATCCCGGTGCCCAGTGCCAACAGCAACAGCTATTCCATCGAATACAAGGAATTCGGCATCCGTCTGACGCTGACCCCGACCGTGGTCAGCCGTGACCGCATCGCGCTCAAGGTCGCCCCGGAAGTCAGTGAACTGGACTACAACAATGGCGTGACCATCGGCGGCACCACGGTGCCGGCCTTCACTATCCGCCGCACCGATACCAGCATCTCGCTGGCCGACGGCGAGAGCTTCGTGATCAGCGGCTTGATCAGCACGCAAAATGCTTCCCAGGTGAGCAAATTTCCAGGGCTGGGTGACATTCCGGTGATCGGCGCGTTTTTCCGCAATTCATCGATCAACCGCGAGGAGCGTGAACTGCTGATGATCGTCACCCCGCACCTGGTTCAACCCCTGGCGGTCAATGCACCACTGCCTTCGCTGCCCGGGGAAAAACTGCGCAACTACGACCCCAACTGGTATCGCCTGTACTTCCTTGAAAACGGCAACTTCGATAAACGCAGCGGATTATCGCAATGAGCCAGAGCCTGAATCAGACCTTCCTCGCCATCACCCGTAACGACACCGATCTTGAGTGGCTGCAAGGCGCGCTAGCACCGCTGGGGCAGGTGGTCAGTGCCGGTGGCGGCAGTCTTGATGAACTGCTGGCGCTGGTCGACGTCACCTGCGCCAGCCTCGTCTTCGTCGGGCTCGACCCCGAACATCTGGTGGCCCAGAGCGCGTTGATCGAAGGCGTTCTGGAAGCCAAACCGATGCTCGCCATCGTCGCCCTCGGTGACGGCATGGACAATCAGCTTGTACTCAATGCCATGCGGGCCGGCGCGCGAGACTTTGTTGCCTACGGCTCACGTTCCAGCGAAGTCGCCGGGCTGGTGCGGCGCCTGAGTAAACGTCTGCCGGCGGTGACGCCGAACACCCCGTTGGGTGGGCTGACGGTGCTCTACGGTGTGCAAAGCGATGCGGACGGCGCACTGCTGGCCAACCATATGGCGCTGGTGGTGCACAAGAGTGGTCAACAAACCCTGTTGCTGGATCTGGGGCTGCCCCACGGTGACAGTCTGGCCTTGCTGGGGCTGGAGAGTTCATTCCATTTCGGCGATGCGTTGCGCCACTTGCGACGCCTCGACGCGACCCTGATCGACAGCGCCTTCACCAGCACCGAAGCCGGTCTGCGCATTCTCGCCTATGCCCCTGCCGATGAGCCGCTGGAGCGCACCAGCACTGCGGAGCTGTACATGTTGCTCAGCGCCTTGCGCCAACACTTCCAGCACATCGTGGTCAACCTCACCGGCCAGCCTGACAGCGAAGCGCTGCGCACCTTTGTCAGCCATTGCGACAAGTTGCTGTGGTACACCGACCAGAACGTGCTCGACTGCCGGCGCAATCTGGCGGTGCTGAACCAGTGGCGCGAGAAAGGCGTGAAACTCGACCACGGCCGCTTGCTGGTGGATCGCTACCTGCGCAACGTTGCGCCCGACTCAGAGGCACTGGGCAAGACCTTCGGCCTGGAAGTGATCGCCGTGCTCGCCTACAGCCCGGAACTGCGCCTGAACGCCAAAAATCAAGGCGTGACCCTGTTCGAACTGGCGCCGCGTGAAGCCCTCAGCCAAAGCCTGCGCACCCTCGGTGAGTGCCTGGCCAAACGCTCTGAAGGCCTGGCCAAACCGAAGGTCACCTGGTTCGACCGCTTGCGAGGCACCTCATGAACGGCGAGCAATTGTTCGGCGGCCCACAGCGCCAGGCGACCGGTAATACCGATCACGATGGCCTGAAACTGGTGCTGCACCGCTACATCATCGACGCCATCGAAGAGTCCGGGAAAAACCTGCTGGAGGGCTCGCGGCAGGTGCTGGCGCAATTCGTCATCGACAAAGTCGCCGAATACATCGCACGCCTGCACCTGGCGATTTCCCGTTATGAAATGGAGCGTCTGGCCGAAGAAATCGTTGATGAACTGACCGGCTTCGGCCCGCTCGAAGTGCTGCTGCGCGACAGTTCGGTGACGGAGATTCTGGTCAACGGCCCGCACAAAGTGTTTATCGAACGCGATGGCCTGCTGCACCTCAGTGACCTGCGTTTCATCGATGCCCACCACGTCGAACGCGTGATGCAGCGCATCCTGGCGCCGCTCGGTCGGCGTCTGGACGAGTCGTCACCGATGGTCGATGCGCGCCTGCCCGATGGCAGCCGGGTCAACGCCATCATCCCGCCGATTGCCCTCGACGGCCCGTGCCTGTCGATCCGCAAATTTCGCAAGGACATGCTCAAAAGCACTGACCTGATGGCCATGCAAACCATCGATCAGGCGATCTACGATTTCATTCAGGAGGCGGTGGGCAAGCGCTGCAACATTCTCATCAGCGGCGGCACCGGTACGGGCAAAACCACGCTACTGAACATTCTCAGCCAGTTGATCAACCCCAGCGAACGTCTCGTCACCATTGAAGATGTCGCCGAATTACAGCTCGGCCACCCGCATGTCGTGCGTCTGGAAACCCGGCCACCGAATGCCGAAGGCCATGGCGAGGTCAAGGCCAGCGACCTGATCCGCAACGCCCTGCGGATGCGTCCCGACCGGATCATCCTGGGCGAGATCCGAGGCGTCGAAGTGGTCGATGTACTGACGGCGATGAACACCGGTCACGACGGCTCCATGAGTACCGTGCACGCCAACAATGCCCAGGATGCCTTGCTGCGCCTGGAAACCCTGGTGGGCCTGACCGGCCGCGCCATCGCCGAGCGCACCCTGCGCCAGATGATCTGCGCCGCGCTGGATGTGGTGATTCAACTGACGCGCCTGCCCGATGGTCGGCGCTGCGTCAGCGAAGTGGTGGAAGTGGTGGGCGTGCGCGAGGACGTCTATGTCACCAACACCTTGTTCCGCCTCGACCGGCGCACAGGCGTCGGTTTTCTGCGTGAGGCGGTCAACCCGGCCGGCGACAAGCTGCGCCACGAATCGACGCTCGCGCACTGAGGGCCACGGCATGCTTAAACCGCTGCTGCTGTACTTGCTCAGTCTGGCGTTGTTCGGGCAATCCATGCGTCTGTTCTATAAGGCATGGCGTCTGAGCGGTGCCACTCGTGTAATGGAGCGATTGAATGAGGGACTGCCGCATGAAAACGCCCCCCCAACGCGTTGGGCTGGCCTTGAACGGGCCTTCTTGCGCGCGGGCCTGGGGCGGCCGACCGAACGTCTTGGTGCATGGGTCTTGCTATGGATGTTCGCCATCGTGCTGGGTCTGGCGCTCGCCGGATGGATCGGCGTACTGGTGATGGTGGTGTTGCCGCCAGTGGCCGTGCGGTTGTACGTCAGTTGGCGCTACCAACGGCGCTTGCGGCGGATGATCGAGCAACTGCCGCAACTGCTCGATTACACCGTGCGCAGCCTGAAGTCGGGTCGCACGCTGGCCGACGCGGTGCTCGGTGGCATCGAGGCCAGCGAAGAACCGCTGAAAAACGCCATGGGCCGGGTGCAGCGCAACGTCCAGTTGGGGGTGAGTTTGCCGGACGCGGTGTCGGATCTGGCCGAACTCTACGAGCGAGACGAGTTTCGTCTGTTCGCCCTTGGCCTCAAGGTCAATCATCGCTACGGCGGCAATGCCAGTGAGTTGCTGGAAAACCTGATCAAGATGATCCGCGAACGCGATCAGGCTGCGCGCCAATTACGCGCCATGACCGGTGAAACCCGCCTCACCGCGTGGGTGCTGGGATTGTTGCCGATTGCCATGGCTGGGTATTTCCTGATGGCCAATCCGGTTTATCTGGTCGCCATGTGGCACGACCCGTCCGGGCAGCGAATGCTCGCCACGGCGTTCGGCATGCAGGTGATCGGCAGTCTGTTGCTCTGGCGGATGTTGCGCAGCCTATGACGACGCCTCTGATGATCAGCGCCTTGTTGTTGCTCGGCGCCGCCGTGTTACTGATCGCCCATCTGCTGGAGCAGCGTCGCCGCGCGCGGCAAATCATCCGGCGACTGGACGGCGACCTGATTCGCGAAAACCGCCTCGGCAACCTGTTGCAGTCGCTCGGCGAGAGCAAGGTCGGGCAGCACAGCGTCAAGCTCGACAACGAAACGCAAACCCTGCTCAGCCGTCTCGGCTGGCGCAGCGCACGCCAGCGTTCGCTGTTCGCTGCCTGTCAGATCGGTGCGCCGTTGTTGATGCTGGCCCTGGCAGTGCTGTTGCAATCGGTGTTTTTCCCCACCGTGGAAAAACAATGGATCGCGCCGTTGTTCGCCCTCGGCGTCGGCTACCTGCTGCCCAAGCGGTTGCTGGTGATGGCCGTTGCCCAGCGACAGAAACAACTGGCCAGTGAGATCGGCACGTTTATTCCGTTGCTGCGCATCCTCTTCGAGTCCGGCATGGCCGTGGAGCAGGCACTGCGTGTGCTGAGCCATGAAGGCCAAGCGTTGCTCCCCGTGCTGACTCATGAGTTGCGCCTGGTGCTGGCCCGGGTCGACTCGGGCCTTGAACTGGGCGAAGAACTGAACAAGGCCACGCAACTGTTGGCGGTGGATGAGTTCACCGACACCTGCGTGATTCTCCAGCAGTTGCTGCATCAGGGCGGTGGGGCGATGAAATCGCTGTTGTCGCTCAAGCAACTGCTCGATGACCGGCGCCTCACGCGCCTGCAGGAATACATTTCGAAGATGTCGGCAAAAATGTCCGTCGTGATGATGCTGTTTCTCTTCCCTGCATTATTGATCGTCCTGGCCGGCCCGGGCTTCACCGCCCTGGCCAAGGCATTGGGGGCATGAAGGAGTGGTGATGAAAGCAATGATGGCTGGTGTTTGCCTGTTGTTGCTCGGTGGCTGTGCCAACACCGGGCAAAACCCCTGGGAGGCGCTGACCAGCAGCGCCAGTTGCGGCAAGTTGAGTTCCGATCAGCAACTGTCGCTGAACCTGGCCGACGACATGGCCAACGAAGGCAAGCTCCACGCCAGTCTGGCCAACCTGCAAAGCCTGCCGGACAACCTCGCCGATGTGCGTCTGCGCAAGGCCAGGGTTTACCGCTTGCTCGGTCGCAGCGAGGCCCAACCGTTGTATCGCAGCTTGCTCGGCACCTGCCTGGCGGCCGAAGCCGAACATGGTCTGGGACAACTCGCGGCCGCGAAGTCCGACTACGGCCAGGCGCAGGCGCACCTGCAACGCGCCGCACGCCTGGCCCCGACCGACGAAAAAATCCGCAACGATCTGGGGGTGGTCTACCTCAATCAATTGCGTATCGAAGATGCGCGTTTTGAATTCCTCACCGCCATGGAACTCAAGCAGAGCGATCAATTGGCCGCACTGAATCTGGTCACGCTGTTGCTGTATCAGGATGACTGGAACCGCGCCGCCGAACTGGTCAGCCGCCTCGGCCTGAGCCCCGCACAGTTCAGCGAAGCACAGAGCCGCGCGGAAAAACTCAAAGTGCCGAGCCCATCTCCCGCCGCCGTTACGGCGATGCTCAAATAAGGAGACCCGCGATGAAAGCCATCATTGTTTGCCTGGGCTTGCTGGCCCTGCCGCTCACCAGTCACGCCATCGACGCCGGCCCGGCCTCGGCCCAGCAACAGGAAACCGAAGGCTGGCTGCTGCTGCAAAGCCGCAACAAAGTGGCCTCGCCCATACCTCAGACCCAGACGCCGACTGAGCGCGAACTGGTGATGCAGCGTTGGCTGAAAAGCTACCAGCATGAAATCCCGCCGTTTTTCGATCAGGAGCAGGGTGGCAAGGTCAGCAGTGGAACGGGTGGCGGCGGCTGACAGTATTCAACAGGCTCGCCGCGTCATCGTTCTTCGCGAGCAAGCGTTCTGACAGGCGCCAGCCGTTTCTATAGCTGATAACTGAAACTGATGCTGTACCGTGCCCGGCGGTTGAACGTGTCCAGTGCTTCATCCGACATTGCCTTCGCTGCCTCCAGCGAAATGTTGTAGTACTTGGCATCGCCGAACCTCAGCCCGACTGCCGCCGACGACAGATTGTTGGCCTGCACCGGCAGTTTATTGAACCAACTGCGCGAGCGATCGAGCACCACGTAGGGTTGCAGGATGCGCAGCCAGTTGCCGTCGCGGTTGAAACTGTAGTTGACCTCGTACGCCACCCCCCAGCCCTTGTCGCCGGACGCCTGATCGTCGGGGTAGCCGCGACCGAAATTCTGCCCGCCAAATACCGCGCGTTCGCTGTCGGGCAAGGTGTCGTCGCTCCAGTACAACGCGGCCGAGAGCACGCCTTGCCAGTTGTCGAGGAACTTGTCGCTTTGCACCCCGGACAGGCGCAGACGCAAGAAATTGAGGTCCAGCGCGCTGTTGTTGGTTTTCGCCCCCATGCTGTCCAGCCCTTGATACAGGCCGCCGCTGAGGATGCGCAGTTGCCGGGCATCGGCCTTGCGCCAGTCGCTTTCGAAGGCGAGGGCGCGGATGTCGGTGCGCTCCTCGACGCTCAGCGGGTAGCCGATCACTTTATAGCGGGTCTTGTCGTTGACCGCGTAGAGCCGCGAGCCGGCGGTCAGCAGTTCGTTGGGCGCTGCAATCAGCGGCAGGGTGAAACCGATCGAGTAGCGATCATTCTCACGGTGCGGTTTGAGTTGCAGGCCATTGTCGAGCAACACGTTGGTGCCGGGGTCGGCACGGTAGCGTGAGGCGGACAGGGCGAGTTGCGTACCCTCGCTGTCGAGGAACTGGTTGTAGTCCAGGCGATAGTAATGCTCGTGGTCGTCACCCGGTGGGAACAGACCGCTGAGGGTCAGTTGTTCGCCCATGGACGTTTGCGAGTTGCTGCTGACGCCGAGCAGGGCCTGCGTGCCGTTGCGGTTGTCTTCGGTGGTGCTGAGTGTGCTGGTGAACGGTTTGCGGCTGGCCTGGGCGACCAGCGTCGTGGCGCCATCGGTGGTGCCGGGTGGCGGCACCTGGGCCTGAATGGTGACGCCGGGAATGCGCGTCATCAGCGTGGTGTAGCGCTCGAAAGTCTTGCGGGTCAGTGGCCGTTCGGCCTGGATTTTCGCCGCCAGATTGTCGAGCAGGCCTTTGACCCGGCCGACGTCGCCCTGCATTTGTATGTCGCGAACATAGCCTTCGACCAACACAACGCGTGCCACGCCGTCGTCGAAACTTTGTTGCGGCAGGAACGCGTAGGACAGCAGATACCCATCCTGCTGGTAGCGCCGGGTGATGTTGCGCGTGGCTTCGATCAGGTCGGCGAGGCTGCTCTGGTGACCGATCAGCGGTTTGTAGATGTCGGCCAATTCGTTGAGCGGATAGATCGTGCCGCCTTCGATCTGCACGGTCTTGAGATTGACTTTGGTCTGCATCATCAATGGCTGTGAGGCGGCTGCGCCGGGGTCAGGCACTTGCAGCGGCGTAGCCGTCGGACGATAGGCGTCTGCCGGTAGATTGGGTACGGGCAGGTTGCGAATGGTTTCGTTGCTATTGAGGAAGCTGGGGAGGGTGTCGGCGAGGGCGGCGGAACTGAGACTGAGGAACAGCAGGGATGCCATAAAGCGCATAGGACACTCCGTGGTCAGATCACAGCGCAGGGCTGATGTTCTCCTAAGAAAGAAGCGGAAGACTCGTAGGAATCTTCCGCCCTCAACCAAGCGTAGGCGCTGTAGGTGCGGCCGTCGAATCGGCCAGGTGCAATTTAGTGTTTGTTACCACCCAGAGCGCCGGTCAGGCCACCCAGAACACCGCCCAGACCACCGGTGGTGCCGCCGCTGGCGGTGCCTCCGTTGACCAGACCGCCAGCGGCAGTGACGACACCGCCGACGTTGCTGACCAGGCCCCCGACAGCGGTAGTGACCGGGTTATTAGTGGCGGCAATCGCACCGCCGAGATTGCTCACCGCGCTGCCGGCCTGGCCGGTGAGGCTGGCCACAGGACTGCCCAGACCCGTGGCGGCGCCCACCTGTTGCGTCAGGCCGGTGACTGCGCTGGTGACCGGGTTGAGTGCGCCGCCGACATTGTTGCCGAGCGCGGCCAACGGCGCGGTTGTGGAGGTGATCGGGCTACCCGAGCCACCGAGGACAGTGTTCAGCGAGGCGACAGCATTGCCCAGCCCGCCCGCCGTCACGCCACCGGCACTGACCGCGCCATTGGTGCTGCCAGCGTTCAAGCCTGTGCCCACGTTGACGACGGCGCCGCCGACGGTTTGCAGCAGGCCAGTACCGCCCAGGCCACCACCGAGACCGCCAAGGCCACCGCCCACGCCGCCACTGGAGCCGGTGCCGTTGGACACCAGGCCGCCAGCCTTGCCGGTAGCGGTGCCTGCGTTGCTCAAAGCGCCGCCGAGGGTGTTGCTCAGCGCATTGCCATTGCCGGCGCCAGTCACCTTGTCGCCGACACCGTCAACGGTGCTGCCGACTTTCTGGATCACGCCTTGGAGTGGGTCACCCAGGCCGGTGGCATCGCCGACTTTGTCGGTGGTGCTTTCGACCATGGCGATCACTGGTACCAGACTGCTGCCGAGTTTATTGGTCAGTTGGCTGGTCGGGCCGTTGCTGAGGGTGGTGTTGAGGGTATCGCCGAGCATGGTGACTTTCTGGCCGACACCGTCGAGCACCGGTGCGACTTTGGTGACCACGCCGCCGACCACTGGAACGCTACTGGTTGCGGTTGCCAGTTTGCCGCTGAGGTCGGACACGCCGTCGCCGACATCCTGCACCACGCCACCGACCGAAGCCACGGTGGTGGTCAGGCCGTTAGGGTCGGTGGCGAGTTTGCCGATGCCGTTGGTGACGCCGTCACCCAAGGTCGTGACCACATTGCCGGCGGTTCTTGCCGCGCTCTGCACGACGCCACCGACCACAGGAGCGGTGCTCAAAGAATCGCCAATCTGGCCGACGCCATCACCCAGGCCACTGACGGTTGTGCCGACATCCTGTACGAGGGTGGTGGTCACCAGTCGTGCGGCGGGCGGATTGGTCGGGTTGGTTGGATCGGTTGGGTCAGTCGGATTGGTTGGGTTGGTCGGATCGGTGCCGCCCGTGCCGCCAGTACCACCGGTTCCACCTGTGCCAGCGGTATCACCGCTGCTACCAGTCCCGCCAGTGCCGGCGGTTGAACTGTCTGGCGAAGAACTGCCGGAGCTGCTGTGATGGCCGCCACCGCCGCTGCTGCAGCCAGCGAGACCAAGGGAGAGGATCAATGCCAGAGCGATTGCTGATTTGCACCACACGTCTTGAGTTTTCATGATTGAGATTCCTTGCACCTGGTACAACGTTCGTTGTCTTCGATGGCTTGCCGGTCTGTCGCTGGCAATGCCTCGTCCGTGGTGCCAATCTCGATCCGGGCGCTGATTCACGCCATTCTCTAGATGGTATTAACGCCTTTATATATAGGCTGTTCGCAGTGCCTAAGGACTAATACCCAAGCGATAAGCGCGCAAAAAAAAGCCTTGAAAATCAAGGCTTGGTGTTCTTCAAGTCAGGGCAAAAGCCGGAAGAAAACTTAAGTTATATATATACAATTTACGGGTGTTTCCCGGCGCGTGAGGTCACCCCACCGGCTGCCAGTGCCCGACCATATGCTCCAGATTCTGCGTGCCGACCAACTGCAACTCTCCGCTGGAGCCCGCTGCTGTGGCGAGCAGTGTGACCTCGCTGGGCAGTCGCACCGGTTTGCGAAAGTACACGGTGATTTCAAGGTTGGCCTTGGGCAAGTGATCGGCCAGCGCCGCGAGCGTGCGCGCCTTGTTCCACAAGCCATGGGCGATAGCGGTAGGAAAACCGAACAGCTTGGCGCTGGGCGCACTCAAGTGGATCGGGTTGTAGTCGCCCGAGACCTTGGCATATTGCCGGCCGATGTCTGCCGGGGCTTTCCACTTCGCCACCTCCACCAGCGATTGCGAAGGCTCCCAGTGCTGCTCCAGCGGTTCGCCATCGAGCTTAACGCCGCGACAGAGCATCTGGCTTTCGGCTTCCCACAACGGCCCGAGTTGATCATCCAGCGTGGTCAACACATCGAACGTCGCGCCTTTGGGATGCGGTTGCAGATTGTGCACCCGCACGCTGATTTGTGCGCGACTGATCCCGCCCATCGGCCGCAACACACGAATGCGGTTGCGCAAATGAATCAGCCCCAGCAGCGGAAACGGGAAGTCCTTGGCCGTGAGCAATTGCATCTGCAACGCGAAGGCGAGGATGTGTGGATACGTTGGCGGCAACAGACCGTCGTCGGCAAAACCGCAGACCTTGCGGTAGGCGGCCAGCCGTTGGTCATCGACATCAACGAAGCAACGCAAACCGCTGTCGGGTAATTGCGTGCCGGTGATCTTGCGTCGCGTCGCTGCCCGCGCATACAGCCCGGGAAGGCTCGGTTCACGGTCCAGTGTGTACCATTCGATGCTCATGCCTAAGCCCCCAGAACACTTTGTCCACAGACCCGCAACGCCTGCCCGGTGAACGCGCCGGTACCCGGTTGCGCCAGCCACGCCACCGCCTCGGCGACGTCCTGCGGCAAGCCGCCCTGGCCCAGCGAGCTCATGCGGCGCCCGGCTTCACGCAGGCCAAACGGGATGTGGGCAGTCATCTGGGTTTCGATGAACCCCGGCGCCACGGCGTTGATGCTGATGCCGCGTTCCAGCAGCGTCGGCGCCCAGGCTTGCGCCAGACCGATCAATCCGGCCTTGCTCGCGGCGTAGTTGGTTTGCCCACGGTTGCCGGCGATACCGCTGATCGAGGCGAGCAAAACGATTCGCGCGTTGTCGTGCACAGTGCCGCTGTCGAGCAGAGCCTTGGTTAGCACTTGTGGCGCGTTGAGGTTGACCGCCAGCACGGCGTCCCAGAATTCCGGGGTCATGTTGGCCAGAGTTTTGTCACGGGTGATCCCGGCGTTGTGCACCAGAATGTCGAGGCCGTCGGGTAGCTGTTCGATCAGTTGTGCGCCAGCGTCTTCGGCGCAGATGTCGAGGGTAATGCTGCGCCCGCCAAGGCGCGCGGCGAGGGCGTCGAGATCAGTCTTGGCCGGCGGCACGTCAAGCAGGATGACGTCGGCACCGTCGCGGGCCAGGGTTTCGGCGATGGAGGCGCCAATGCCTCGCGCAGCACCGGTCACCAAGGCTTTGCGTCCAGCCAGTGGCCGTGTCCAGTCGGTGACCGGTGTCGCACACGCGGTCAGGCGAATCACCTGCCCGGACACGAACGCACTTTTCGGCGAAAGGAAAAACCGCAGCGGACCTTCCAGTTGATCTTCGGCCCCTTCGCCAACATAGATCAACTGCAGCGTGCCGCCGCTGCGCAGCTCTTTGGCCAGCGAGCGGGAAAACCCTTCGAGTGCCCGTTGGGCGCTGGCGGCGAACGGATCTTCCAGGGTTTCCGGCGCTCGGCCAAGCATCACCAGATGGGCGCTGTGCTCAAGATTTTTCATCAACGGCTGGAAAAACTCGCGCAGTTGCTTGAGGTGGTCGGTGTGCTGCAAATGACTGGCGTCGAACACCACGGCCTTGATTTTCGGGCCATGGCCGGGAATCCACGCGGTGGCCATCGACGGTTCGGTGCCATAGCTGTAGATCGCATCGGTCAGGCGGTTGGCGAACGCATTGACGCGCTCAGTCAACGGCCCGCCCCCGATCAGCAGTGCACCATCCACCGGCCGCAGGCGGCCGCCCTGCCAGCGTTCCAGCCGCACCGGCGACGGCAGGCCCAGAGCCCCGACCAGACGATGGCCGATGGACGAATTGGCGAAGTCGATATAGCGGTCAGACATGGAACGCTCTCCAGAAGTTGGGGTTCAAAGTGTGGACTACCCACGGCAATCAATCGTTCGATCCAGGCAATAAGGCCTACGCTAGAACAGCAGAGTAGTTTGCCCAGGCTGTTTTGTTGCCGGCTCCCACAAGGTTCCAGGTGAATCAGGATATTCAATAAGGAGGTTTTCATGAGTCAGTTGCGCCGCGTCGCGATCATCGGCGGTAACCGTATCCCTTTCGCCCGTTCCAACGCCCCGTACGCCACGGCCAGCAATCAGGCGATGCTCACCGCTGCCCTCGAAGGCCTGATCGAGCGCTACAACCTGCACGGCCAGCGCATGGGCGAGGTGGTGGCAGGCGCGGTGCTTAAATTGTCACGGGATATGAACCTGACCCGCGAATGCGTACTCGGCTCACGTCTTTCGCCGGCTACGCCTGCCTATGACATCCAGCAAGCCTGCGGCACGGGCCTTGAGGCCGCGTTGCTGGTGGCCAACAAAATCGCCCTCGGGCAGATCGATTGCGGCATCGCCGGCGGTGTCGACACCACCTCGGATGCGCCGATCAGCGTCAACGAAGGCCTGCGCAAAATCCTCCTGCAAGCCAATCGCGCCAAAACCACGGGTGACAAACTCAAGGCTTTCCTGCAACTGCGGCCCAACCATTTGATCCCGGAGTTTCCGCGCAATGGCGAACCGCGCACCGGCCTGTCGATGGGCCAACACTGCGAATTGATGGCGCAGACCTGGAACATTGCTCGCGAAGATCAGGATCAACTGGCGCTTGAAAGTCATCACAAGCTCGCCGCGTCCTACAGCGAAGGCTGGCACAACGACCTGATGACGCCGTTCCTTGGCCTGACTCGCGACAATAATCTGCGCCCGGACCTGACCCTGGAAAAACTCGCCTCGCTGAAACCGGCCTTCGAAAAAAGCGCCAAAGGCACGCTGACGGCGGGCAACTCCACACCGCTGACCGATGGAGCCTCTGTGGTCTTGCTGGGCAGTGAGGAATGGGCGAAGGAACGTGGTTTGCCCATCCTGGCCTACCTGCGCGATGGCGAGGCGGCGGCGGTGGATTTCGTCAACGGCGCCGAGGGCCTGTTGATGGCGCCGGTGTATGCGGTGCCACGGTTGCTGGCGCGTAACGGCCTGACCCTGCAGGATTTCGACTACTACGAGATTCATGAAGCGTTTGCCGCGCAGGTGTTGTGCACGCTAAAGGCCTGGGAAGATCCCGAGTACTGCAAAACCCGTTTGGGGCTCGATGCGCCGTTGGGCTCGATAGACCGCAGCCGTCTCAATGTGAAGGGCAGTTCGTTGGCGGCCGGGCACCCGTTTGCCGCGACAGGTGGGCGGATTGTCGCGAATTTGGCGAAGTTGCTGGACGCGGCTGGGAAGGGCCGGGGGCTGATTTCGATTTGTGCGGCGGGTGGACAGGGGGTTACCGCTATTATCGAGCGTTGACGCCCATTTCACTGTGGGAATGGCGTCATGTCAGATTCTGTCGCAAATGCCCTCAACGCCATTTGCCAATATTCATGACCGGCTCCGCTATGATTGGCCGCGGTCGATTTTCCGGCACAGTGTGTGCATCTTCAACGTTCACAGGTCGGCACCCCCTCCCCGAGATGCGAGGATTGCCGTATAACGAGTGACATTCGCGTGTTTGGTAATAAAGGACCCACAATAAAAGCTGATGAAGACTCCAAAACGCATTGAACCCCTGATCGAGGACGGTCTGGTCGACGAAGTGCTGCGTCCACTGATGAGTGGTAAAGAAGCAGCTGTTTATGTGGTGCGCTGTGGCAATCAGTTGCGTTGCGCAAAGGTCTACAAGGAGGCGAACAAACGCAGTTTCCGTCAGGCGGCCGAGTATCAGGAAGGCCGCAAGGTGCGCAACAGCCGACAGGCTCGCGCCATGGCAAAAGGCTCCAAGTTCGGTCGCAAAGAGACCGAGGATGCCTGGCAGAACGCCGAGGTGGCGGCACTGTTCCGTCTGGCCGGTGCCGGGGTGCGAGTGCCCAAGCCGTACGACTTCCTCGATGGCGTGCTGTTGATGGAACTGGTGGCCGACGAATTCGGCGAGGCCGCGCCGCGTCTGAATGACGTCGTGCTGGAGCCTGATCAGGCCCGCGAGTATCACGCGTTCCTGATTTCGCAGATCGTGCTGATGTTGTGTACCGGTCTGGTGCACGGTGACCTCTCCGAGTTCAACGTGCTGCTGACACCGACCGGCCCGGTCATCATCGACCTGCCGCAAGCGGTGGACGCGGCGGGCAACAACCACGCGTTCAGCATGCTCGAACGTGACGTTGGCAACATGGCTTCGTACTTCGGCCGTTTTGCGCCGGAGTTGAAGAAGACCAGGTATGCCAAGGAAATGTGGGCGCTGTACGAAGCCGGCATCTTGCACCCGGGCAGCGTGCTGACCGGCGAGTTCGACGATCCGCAGGATCTGGCCGACGTCGGCGGGGTGCTGCGTGAGATCGAAGCGGCGCGGCTGGACGAAGAGCGCAAGCAAGCGATTCGGGCAGCCGATGATGAGCCCAAGGGCAAGTCAGAGGAACCACCGCCACCACCGTGGATGCAATGATCGTTTAGAAAAACCGGCTTCGGCCGGTTTTTTGTGCCCGCCCCATTCTCGCCTGCACCGAAGTTCCCCTGTGTGCGGGCTGGCTCGCGAAAGGGGCGTGTCAGTCGTCATCAATGTTGCCTGATACAACGCGTTCGCGAGCCAGCCCGCTCCCAAGGTTCTATGGTGTTGCTCCAATGTGTATGGGAATCTTGTTCGCCTGCGCGCACTCAAGGACTGAATGTGACCCCTCCTCGCAACGCCCACCTGATCATCACCGCCCGGCTGATCTCCGATTTCGGCGCCTTCCTCAACATGGTCGCGCTGGCCACTTACGTCTACTTGCTGAGCAACAGCGCCATGAGCGTGGGGATCTTCCTCGCCAGTCGCGTCGGTGGCGGGATTTTCGCCAGTCTGATCGGCACGCGGTTTTACCGACGCTTCAGCGGGCGTGTACCGCTGATCGCGTTCGATCTGTTACGCGCCGCTGTGCTCGGTTTGCTGTTGATCGTGCCGGTCGCTCAGCAAGCGTTGCTGTTGCCGTTTATTGCGTTCGGCCTGGGCCTGGGCAATTCGATGTTTGCCATCGGCCTCAACAGCCAGTTGCCGCGTTTGATTCCTCAGACGCAGTTAATCAAGACCAATGCCTGGATCACCTCGGCCTCGTCGGCGGCGATGGTCGGCGGCAGTCTGGTCTCGGGGTTATTGGTGGCAGGCTTCGGTTTTGAAACGGTGTTCGCCCTGAATGCGCTGACCTATTTGCTGGCGGCTTTGTTGATTGTGCCGCTGCGTTTCGCCCCATCGACCCTCAATGAAGCGCCTGAACGCGGCGAATGGTCAGCCCTCAAGCAAGGTCTGCGCAGTGCCCCGGTGATTGCCGCGATGCTCGCCGTGACGATGGCCGACACCTTGGGCAGCGCCGCGCACAACGTCGGTTTCCCGATCATTTCCAAACTGCTGTCGCCCGATTCGGCCAGCACAACCCTGGGCTTGATGCTCGCGGTGTGGGCCAGCGGCAAGCTGCTCGGCGCACGGATCGCCAGTCGCCTCAAAGGCTCGGACAACAGCCATCTGGAGCGGCGGTTTTTCTTTGGCGTGGCGCTGATGTCCTGCGGGTTCATCCTGATGTTCCAGCAACACAGCCTTTTGGGATTGTTGCTGTTTTCATTGCCGGCGGGATTGGGCGACGGCTTTTCCGAGGTCGGTCTGCTGTCGCGTCTGCAACGTGAGCCCGAACACCTGCGCCTGCCGATCTTCAGCTTTTTGACCCTGCTGCAAATGACCGGGTTCGGCGTGGGTATGCTGATCGCCGCCCCGTTCTATGGGTGGTGGACGCCGGGGGCTGTGGTCATGCTGTTTCACGGCATTCCCTTGGGCACGTTGCTGGCGGTGAAAGGGCTGGCGATCATGCGCGAGCGGGTTGCGCGCAGCAGCCCGACGCCAGTTCCTTGAGGATCGGGCAATCGGGGCGATGGTCACCGTGGCAGTGTTCGACCAGATCCTGCAGGGTGTCGCGCAACTGGCCAAGCTCGCGGATCTTGTGGTTCAACTCGTCGATGTGCTGACGGGCCAATGCTTTCACATCGGCACTGGCCCGTTGGCGATCCTGCCAGAGGGTCAGCAGTTTGCCGACCTCTTCCAGTGAAAAGCCCAGGTCCCGCGAGCGCTTGATGAACGCCAGCGTGTGCAGATCATCGTCGCCGTAAATCCGATAGCCGCTGTCGGTGCGATGGGCCGCTTTAAGCAAACCGATCGACTCGTAATAGCGGATCATTTTCGCGCTCAGGCCACTGTGCTTGGCTGCTTGGCCGATGTTCATCGGTGCTCCTCCAGATCCTTGGGCTTCCAGGTTTTCAACAGTAGCGCATTGCTCACCACGCTGACGCTCGACAGCGCCATCGCCGCGCCGGCCAACACCGGGTTGAGGAAGCCGAACGCTGCCAACGGAATGCCGACCAGGTTGTAGACGAAGGCCCAGAACAGGTTCTGGCGGATCTTCGCGTAGGTCTTGCGGCTGATGTCCAGCGCCGCCGGCACCAGCCGTGGATCGCCGCGCATCAGGGTGATGCCCGCCGCATGCATGGCCACGTCGGTGCCGCCTCCCATGGCGATGCCGATGTCGGCGGCGGCGAGAGCCGGGGCGTCATTGATGCCATCGCCGACCATGGCGACGACGCCGGTTTTCTTCAGTTCGGTGACGGTGGCGGCTTTGTCGGCTGGCAGTACCTCGGCGTGCACGTTTTCAATGCCCAAGGCCTGGGCCACCACGCGGGCGCTGCCACGGTTGTCGCCGGTCAGCAGATGACTGTGGATGCCTCGTGCGGCCAGTTGTTGCACCGCTTCCAGTGCCCCGGGTTTCAACGTGTCACCGAAGGCAAACAACCCGAGAATACGCGGCTCGGGGCTTTGTTCAATCAGCCACGACAGGGTGCGGCCTTCGGCTTCCCAGGCTTTGGCGGATTCGCCCAGAGTCCCGGCGTTTAAACCGTTGTCTTCGAGCATCCGCCGATTGCCCAGCGCCAGACGCCGACCTTCGAAAGTGCCGGCAATGCCGCGACCGGTCAGCGATTGGCTGTCGCTGACGTCGGGCACCGTCAGATCACGTTCGGCAGCGGCGTCCAGCACGGCTTTGGCCAGCGGATGCTCACTGCCGCGTTGCAGGGCGCCGGCCAGTTTCAGCAGGGTGTTTTGATCACCGTCGACCGCGTTGAAATGCGCGATGCGTGGCGCGCCGGAGGTCAGCGTGCCAGTCTTGTCGAACACCACGCTGCTGACTTCATGGGCGCGTTCCAAGGCTTCGGCGTCCTTGATCAGGATGCCGTGACGCGCTGCCACGCCGGTGCCGGCCATGATGGCGGTGGGCGTGGCGAGGCCCAAGGCGCAGGGGCAAGCGATGACCAATACGGCGACCGCGTTGATCAGCGCGGTTTCCATCGGCGCGCCGTAAAGCCACCAGCCGATCAGCGTTGCCAGGGCCAAAACCAACACGGTTGGCACAAACACTTGGCTGACTTTATCCACCAGTTTCTGGATCGGTGCTTTCGCCGCCTGAGCGTCTTCCACCAGACGAATGATCCGCGCCAGTACGCTTTCGGCGCCAAGGGCGGTGGTGCGCACCTGCAACCGGCCTTCCCCGTTGATCGCGCCACCGGTGACCTTGTCGCCGGGTTGTTTCGGCACCGGCAGGCTCTCACCACTGATCAGGGCTTCGTCGGCGTGGCTCTGGCCCTCCAGCACTTCACCGTCGACCGGGAAGCGCTCGCCGGGTTTGACCAGAACCACGTCGTTCAGATGCAGGGCGCTGATGGCGACGTCCTGTTCGCGACCGTCGATCAATTGAATCGCCCGTTCCGGACGCAAGGCTTCGAGCGCGCGGATGGCGCTGGCGGTCTGGCGTTTCGCGCGGCTTTCCAGGTATTTGCCGAGCAACACCAAGGCGATGACCACCGCCGATGCTTCGAAGTACAGGTGCGGCATGCGCCCGGCAGCGGTGGCCCACTCGTAAAGGCTCAAGCCATAACCGGCGCTGGTGCCAAGGGCGACAAGCAAGTCCATGTTGCCGGCGCCGGCGCGGACGGCTTTCCACGCCGCGATATAGAAGCGTGCGCCGAAAATGAATTGCACCGGAGTAGCGAGAGCAAATTGCGCCCAGGCCGGCAGCATCCAATGAATGCCGAACGGTTGCAGAAGCATCGGCGCCACCAGTGGCAGGGCGAGGGCGATCGCACAGATCAGCGCCCAACGTTCGTGTTGCAGGTGTTGATGCTGTTTGTCGGTTGGCGGGTGTTCGGCTTGCCAGACGCTGGCCGAATAACCGGCCTTGCTCACCGCGTCGAGCAGGGTTTGCTCATCGACCTGCCCAAGCAGCTCAAGGTGGGCGCGCTCGTTGGCCAGGTTGACGCTGACGCTTTTCACCCCGGGAACTTTGTTCAGGGCGCGTTCGACGCGGCCGACGCAAGAGGCGCAGGTCATGCCGTCGATGCTCAGTTCGAGTGTCTGTTGCGGCACGCTATAGCCGGCGCGCTCTATCGCGTCCATCAAGGCCGGCAGACTGTCGGCGGGGGCCTGGACGCGGGCCTGTTCGGTGGCGAGATTGACACTGACGGCACTGGCGCCGCTGACTTTGCTCAAGGCCCGCTCGACACGCCCGGCGCAACTGGCGCAGGTCATGCCGGCAATCGGCAGATCGAAAGTGATGGATTCGGACATCGGTCGTACTCCCTGTAGAGGATGCCTACAAGGATCAACCTTGCCATGCGGGCAAGGTCAAGCGCCAATCGGCACGATGTCGCAGGGCAAAAAAATGCGAGCGGGCTGGCTCGCGAAGAGGCGTGACATTCAAGGTCTTTGTTGAATGACACAACGCTTTCGCGAGCCAGCCCGCTCCCACATTCTGGACGGGCTTAATATTCGAGGGCGGCGGGCCGCAGGTACAAGCCTTTGGCGGATGAGGCGATACGGTACTTCACCACATCGCCAGCCTTGAGCGAGATCTCCTGCGCCGGTGGTGCCAGCATGCCGGGCTGACAACCCGATACTTGACCTGGCTCCAGTTTCAGACGAATCGAAAAAGTACCATGGGGCAGGTTGAACGAGGTGGACTGCTCTTGAAGCAGTCGCCCTGCAAACTGATCCTGGATGTACACGCCAATCTCGCAAGACGTCGGCACTTCCAGACGCTCGCGCGAAATGATCAAAACGGCGTAGTCCTCCCCGGTCGCGTTGGCCTGAGGCAGGAAGGCGAAGAGGCTGAGCAAGCCAAACAGGCTGAAAGCTGACCAGCGCATGGCTGAATCTCCTGAGTTTAGGTCATTGATGCACGCAGCTTGGCCGAGCGCGGCGCCGATTGCCAGCCCGGCCGTTTATTCAAGAACTTGACCTTGTCACCATGGCAAGCTCAAAACTGCTGGCAACCTCACTCAAAGGAGTCATCCCATGCAAGTGTTCAACGTTCAAGGCATGTCCTGCGGCCACTGCGTCAAAGCGATCACCAACGCGGTGCAAGCCAAGGATCCGGCGGCCGTTGTGCAGGTTGATCTGGCAGCCAAAGAGGTCGGTGTCGACAGTGTAATGACGGCCGATCAGGTGATCGCCGCCATCAGCGAGGAAGGTTACGCCATCAAACTCGTCTGATTTTTAATAGTTAGCGAGCTATCGGAATGTTCAAGGCGTCCGGGCGCGGCTAAACTGTCGGGCTGCCGACTTGCCAACCTGGATGCCTGATGAACTTCCGTACCATTCTGATTCTCGGTGCCTTGACCGCCTTCGGTCCCTTGGCGATCGACTTTTATTTGCCTGCGTTTCCCTCCATGGCGCTGGCATTCGCTACCGATGAAAAACACGTCCAGATGACGCTGGCCGCGTACTTCCTTGGTCTGTCGATTGGCCAACTGGCTTACGGCCCGGTAGCGGATCGCTTCGGTCGACGGGTTCCGTTGCTTATTGGTCTGGCGCTGTTCACGCTGGCGTCCCTGGCCTGCGCTTATGCGCCAAATCTGGAATGGCTGATCGGCGCACGCTTCGTGCAGGCGCTGGGTGGCTGTGCGGGGATGGTGATTTCTAGGGCGGTGGTCAGCGACAAATGCGATGCGGTGGGCTCGGCGAAGGTCTTTTCGCAGCTGATGCTGGTGATGGGCCTGGCCCCCATCCTGGCGCCGATGCTCGGCGGCCTGCTGGTCAACACCACGGGTTGGCAGTCGATCTTTCTGGTGCTGACCGTTTTCAGTGCATTGGCCGGCTTGGCGGTGGCCCTCGGTCTGCCGGAAAGTATGCCGGCGCATATACCGCGCCAACCGTTGTCCGGTGCCTTGCGCCAGTATGGACGCCTGTTGAAGGATCCGGTTTATATCGGCCATGCCCTGACCGGCGGCATCGCCATCGCCGGGATGTTTGCCTACATTGCGGGCTCACCGTTCATCTTTATCAAACTGTATGGCGTGCCGGCGGAGCATTTCGGCTGGCTGTTCGGCACCAACGCGGCGGGGTTCATTCTGGTGGCGCAAATCAATGCGCGGCTATTGGCCAAGCGAGGCCCGGCGTTTCTGCTGTCGCGCGCGGTCTGGGTTTATCTGGCCGCCGGTCTGACTTTGCTAGCGGTCGCGGCTTTGCACACCGAGGCACTGTGGCCGCTGCTGATCCCTTTGTTCATCTGTGTGGCCAGCCTTGGCTGCATCAGTCCCAATGCCGCAGCCTGTGCAATGAATGGGCAGGGTGGCCGCGCCGGCAGTGCGTCGGCGTTGCTCGGCTGCATGCAGTTCAGCGTCGCCGCTGGGGCTTCGGCGCTGGTGGGCGTGTTGCACGATGGCTCCGCCGTGCCGATGGCAATGGTCATCAGCCTGTGCGGTTTGTTGGTGGTGAGCGCCGCGATGCTCACCCGGCGTTTACAGAATGCCCGAACACTGGCGCAAGCCCGGGCCGAGGCATAAGAAAACCTCAACCGGCAGCGCGTTGCTGGCTGAGGTCGGGGATCTGATGGGGCGCGCAAATGCGCGCTTCGAGGGTGCGGATGAAGGCCAAGGCTTCGGCTTCACTGCGGAATGTCACGGCGTGCTGGTCCAGGCGAACCTGCCATTGAGACTTTGCCACTTCTTTTATCAGGATCTTCATTGCTGACCTCCCTTGCGTAAAAGATGTATCGCAGAGGCGTCGATTGTAGACCTGAATACGATCGCAATTGTGACAAGGATCAACTGTCAGACTGACGGCCCAAAAAATATCGCAGCCCCCGCCAGCCCGTTATTGGCGCTGCCGAAGACTGCGATTTTTTGCTGTTTAGAAACCTTCTAAAACAATTTTTCCCTTGGCTTTGCCGCTCTCCAGCAATTCATGCGCCCGACGCAGATTCGCCGCATTGATGCTGCCAAAGTGCTCACCAACCGTCGTCTTCAATGTTCCGGCATCAACCAGTTCGGCCACGCGGTTGAGCAGGTTGTGCTGTTCGATCATGTCCGGCGTCTCGAACAGCGAGCGGGTGTACATGAACTCCCAGTGCAGTGACAGGCTCTTGCGCTTGAGCTTGGTCACGTCCAGCGACTTCGGATCGTCGATCAGCGCCAGCTTGCCTTGCGGCGCCAGGGCTTCGATCAGTTGGTCCAGGTGCTGCTCGGTCTGGGTCAGGCTGGCGACGTGGGTCACTTGGTTGATCCCGGCACGCTTGAGCGCTTCGCTCAGCGGCTGGCTGTGATCGATCACCAGGTCCGCGCCCAACTCGCTGACCCAATCGCGGGTCTGCTCACGGGAGGCGGTGCCGATCACGTTCAGACCGGTCAGTTGCTTGGCCAGTTGCGTGAGGATCGAGCCCACGCCGCCCGCCGCGCCGACGATCAGCAGGCTCTGGCCTTCGGCGGTTTTACCTTCGCGAATTTGCAGGCGTTCGAAGAGCAACTCCCACGCGGTGATCGCGGTCAGGGGCAGGGCGGCGGCTTCAGCGAAACCCAGGGATTTGGGCATGTGCCCGACAATTCGCTCATCCACAACGTGCCGTTCGCTGTTGCCACCCGCGCGGGCGATGGAACCGGCGTAGAAGACGTTATCGCCAGCCTTGAACAGCGTCACTTCACTGCCCACAGCCTTGACCACTCCGGCCACGTCCCAGCCCAGCACTTTCGCCGCGCCGCCTTCAGGGGCGACGTTCTGGCGAATTTTGGTATCCACGGGATTGACCGAAATGGCTTTGACTTCCACCAGCAAATCGCGCGGGCCAGCCACCGGTTCCGGCAGCTCGATGTCTTGCAGGGATTTTGCGTCGCTGATCGGCAGGGAGGCGTAATAAGCAATGGCTTTCATGAGGGGCTCCGTAAAGGTAATAAAAGAAAGGTTCAGGCGATGCTGCCCAGACGTTTAAGTTCGAAGTGTTCGATGCACTGGCCGGCAGTGGCCTGGAAATTCTGAAAGTGTGCGCTGGCGTTGTGCGCTTGCAGGATGGCTTCGCTGGCCCAGTGTTCGATTACGTAGAACACCTGCGGGTCGGTCAGATCGCGATGCAAGTCATACTGACTGCAACCGTCTTCGGCACGGCTTGGCTCTACCAGTGCGCGCAACGCCTGCTCAAGGGTGTCCTGTTGGCCGGGTTTGGCGGTCAGGGTGGCAATAGCGGTGAATGGCTGGGACATGCTCGGCTCCATAGAAGCGGGATGAATTCGATGGCGCAGATGATTGGCTATTTCTCTGCAAGATAAAACCGGCTAAAAGAGCAGTCTCTTTCAATGTTTTTTTGATAATCGAGGCTGTGGATGCTGCGTTTCGATGACTTGCAGTTGTTTGTTCGGGCGGCGGATCTGGGCAGCCTGTCAGCGGCGGCGCGGGTGATGGACATGTCCGCCGCGGTGGCCAGTGCGGCGTTGAAGCGCATTGAGCAGCAACTCGGCGCACGGTTGCTGGCGCGCTCCACGCGCAGTCTTCGCCTGACCGCCGAGGGTGAAGGCTTTCTCGAATACGCCCGGGCCGCGCTGAGCAACCTCGATGAGGGCCGACGTCTGTTGGCCAGCGGGCAGGAGCAGGTCAGCGGGGTCTTGCAGTTGTCGGCGCCTTCGGATTTCGGGCGCAACCTGTTGTTGCCCTGGCTCGACGAGTTCCAGCGTGAACATCCGAAACTGACCGTACGCCTGTTGCTCGGCGACCGCATCGCCGACCTGTTTCGCCAGCCGGTGGACATCGCCCTGCGTTATGGCGAGCCGGAAGACTCCAGCCTGATCGCCTTGCCCATCGCCCCGCATAACCGCCGCGTGCTTTGCGCATCCCCGGCCTATCTGGCGCGGCACGGCGAACCGCGCCAACTCGAACAACTGGCTCAGCACAATTGCCTGTTGTACATGCTCGGCAGCCGGGTGCATGACCACTGGAGTTTTCACGACGGTAAGCGCGAAGTCGGTTTGACCGTCAGTGGCGATCGTTTCAGTGACGACGCCGACGTCGTGCGGTTGTGGGCGGTGGCCGGCGCGGGCATTGCCTACAAATCCTGGCTGGACGTGGGCGCCGATGTCCTCGCCGGGCGCCTCAAAGTGCTGTTGCCGGAGCTGCTTTGTGAGCGCGCTCCGCTGAATCTTTTGTGCGCACATCGCGCACAATTGAGTAAGCCGGTGAACCTGCTGAGGGAAATGCTCGCCAGCCGTTGCGCTGATTTGAGTAGTCAATTTCCCGTTTTCCAGAAACTTGATCATTAGTCGCAGGTAAATAGAGAAATTTCTGTCAGGAACAATCACCACACGTGCAGGCCGCGACGCGGGACGGGGCGTGCATCCCGCTTATACTAGCGCCCGCCTCATGCCAGTACCGAAACCCGGCCCGGACGACGTCACACCCAGCAGTCCCTGTTCAATTCAGGGCTGTGCAAGGGTGGCGGGTTCTATGCCGGAACATGTTGTGTCAATGGCCTGCCTTGCCCCGGCTCAGGGCGATTTTCACGTCTTGGCCGCCGACCCATTACTGGTCAAGATGTCTCCGAGCAGTAGACGATACGATTCCACAGGGAGTGAATACATGGAACATGCACCTTGCATCAGCCAGATCGCCACGTTGCTGGCCGACCCCAAGCGCAGCGCGATGATGTGGGCGCTGATGGACGGCTCGGCCCGGCAGACCGAGGAGCTAGCGCTACTGGCAGGACTGTCGCCGTCGTCGGCCAGCGCGCATCTGGCACGCTTGTCCACCGGCGGTCTGTTGAAGGTTGAAGTTCGTGGTCGCAAGCGGTTTTTCCGTCTTTCGGCACCGGAGGTGGGGGCGGCGATAGAAGCGCTGGCCAGCGCGACCATTGCCAGTGCTCCGCGGGAAGTCGCCGAAGTGTTCAAGCGCGCCACACCCATGGCCAAACCTCAGACGGCACCCTCATCGCTATTGCGCGCACGTTTTTGTGATGACCATTTGGGCGGCACGCTGGCTGCCGATCTGTACCAGCGACTGCTCGACGCCGGCTGGATCGAACAGCTTGAACAACGCGTGGTGGTGACCCATAAAGGCGCTAAACAGTTGGCCAGTCGCGGCGTGTTCATCCAGGCGCTGGCCCATCGCAACGTGCAGGTGGCTTGCGCTTGCCCGGACTGGAGCGAGCGTCGTCCGCACATGGGCGGTTCACTCGGTGCGGCATTGCTGCAGTTGTTCATGCAGTCCGGTTGGCTGACATTGCCCAATGATTCAAGAGCCCTGCAACTGACGGACACCGGCCAGCGGGAATTGCATCGATTTGCCAAGGAAACCGAGCTGGAGATGGCGTGATAGAGCATTCGAGATCGACGTCAGGCGTGTCGACGTCGTCTACGACTGCGAGCAGGTCGCATCCAGTACGGCCTCTGTATCACCATCGCGCACACTCAATCCGGGGATATTTCGGATGGGGGAAGCGATATGGACACTCAAGGCTTCAGCGCGGCAGAACGCTTGGAAAGACTGCCGATCAGCGGTTATCACCGGATCATTTTCATCATCATCGCCCTGGCGTTTTTCTTTGACTCCATGGACCTGGCGATGATGACGTTCCTGCTCGGCTCGATCAAAGCCGAGTTCGGCCTGAGCAGTGCGCAGGCAGGGCTGCTCGCCAGTTCGAGTTTCTTCGGTATGGTGCTCGGCGCGTCGTTGTCCGGCATGCTCGCCGACCGTTTCGGACGCAAACCGGTGTTTCAGTGGAGCATCGTCCTGTGGGGGCTGGCCAGTTATCTCTGCTCGACGGCGCAAACGATCGAGTCGCTGACGCTGTTCCGCATCCTGCTGGGGATTGGCATGGGCATGGAGTTTCCGATTGCCCAATCGATGTTGTCGGAGCTGATTCCGGCTCAGCGACGCGGGCGCTACATCGCCTTGATGGACGGCTTCTGGCCGCTGGGTTTTGTCGCGGCCGGGGTGCTGTCGTATTTCCTGCTGCCGCTGATTGGCTGGCGCGACATCTTTCTGGTGTTGGCGGTGCCGGCGGTGTTTGTGCTGGCGATCCGTTTTTTCATTCCCGAATCACCGCGCTGGCTGGAACAGGCCGGAAAACATCAGGCCGCCGATAAGGTCTTGAGCGGGATCGAAGCACGGGTGCGCGCATCGCTCGGTGGCGCCGCGTTGCCGTTACCGCTGCGTATACCGCGCACTGTGACGCCCCCGGGCGACTTCTTTTCGGCGCTCAAGCAGATCTGGTCGCCACAGTATCGCCAGCGCACAACGATGATCTGGAGTGTGTGGTTCTTCGCGCTGCTGGGTTTTTATGGCCTGACGTCCTGGCTCAGCGCATTGCTGCAACAGTCTGGTTTCGCCGTGACGCAGTCGGTGTATTACACGGTGCTGATTTCCCTGGGCGGGATTCCCGGTTTCCTGATGGCGGCGTGGCTGGTGGAACGCTGGGGACGTAAACCGGTGTGCATCGTCACGCTGCTCGGCGGGGGGGTAATGGCGTTTCTGTATGGGCAGAGCGCGGTGTTCGGCGGCAATGTGGCGCTGCTGATCAGCACAGGGTTGCTGATGCAGTTCTTCCTGTTTGGCATGTGGGCAGTGCTCTACACCTACACGCCGGAGTTGTATCCGACGTCAGCCCGGGCGACGGGCTCGGGATTCGCCTCGGCGATTGGTCGGGTGGGGTCGCTGCTCGGGCCTTTGGTGACCGGGCTGGTGTTCCCGGTGACCGGGCAGGGTGGGGTGTTTGCGCTGGGTGCGCTGTGCTTTGCGATTGCGGCAGGGGTGGTGTGGCTGTTCGGGATGGAGACGCGGGGCAAAACGCTGGAAGAGCTGACTGAAACACAAGTCGCAGGCTGAACATAAATGCCATGGTGGGAGCGGGCTTGCTCGCGAAGGGGGGGTGTCATTCAACAACCATGTCGACTGATACGACGCCTTCGCGAGCAAGCCCCACTTTAGCTCTTCAGTGTTGTTACGGTTTTACCAACCGTGCATCCAGGCTGTTCTGTGCCAGACGCTTGGCCTGATCCTGGGTCATGCCCAGGTGCTCGTGCAGCGCGTGGAAGTTCTCGGTCACGTAGCCGCCGAAGTACGCCGGGTCATCTGAGTTCACCGTAACCTTCACGCCACGCTCAAGCATGTCGAGAATGTTGTGCTGCGACATGTGATCGAACACGCAAAGCTTGGTGTTCGACAGCGGGCACACGGTCAACGGGATTTGCTCATCGATGATCCGCTGCATCAGGCGCTCGTCTTCGATGGCGCGCACGCCATGGTCGATACGCTGGATTTTCAGCAGGTCGATGGCCTCCCAGATGTACTCCGGTGGCCCTTCTTCACCGGCGTGGGCGACGGTCAGGAAGCCTTCGTGACGAGCGCGGTCGAACACGCGCTGGAACTTGCTCGGCGGATGACCCATCTCGGAACTGTCCAGGCCGACGGCGACAAACGCGTCACGGAACGGCAGCGCCTGATCGAGGGTTTTCTGTGCTTCGTCTTCGCTCAGATGGCGCAGGAAACTCAGGATCAAACCGCTGCTGATGCCCAGTTGCTGCTCACCATCTTTCAAAGCGGCGGCGATGCCGTTTAACACCACTTCGAACGGGATACCCCGATCGGTGTGGGTTTGCGGGTCGAAGAACGGTTCGGTGTGAATCACGTTCTGCTCTTTGCAGCGCAGCAGATAGGCCCAGGTCAGGTCGTAGAAATCCTGGGAGGTGCGCAGCACGTCGGCGCCCTGGTAATACAAGTCGAGAAATTCCTGCAGATTGTTGAAGGCGTAAGCCTTGCGCAGGGTTTCAACGTCGTTCCACGGCAGGGCGATCTTGTTGCGTTCGGCCAGGGAGAACAGCAGTTCGGGCTCCAGCGAGCCTTCCAGGTGCAGGTGCAGTTCAGCCTTGGGCAGGGCGTTGAGCCAGTCGTACATAGTCTTTTCTCATCAGGTGCAATGACGGCATTCTACAGATGCTTGCCGAAACAATTGGCAAAACCTGACCAAGCGATCCATCAGATCGCCTCCTGTTCCCGCCGATAGGCGTAGGTATCGGCGAAGCGCGAGAGCAGGAATTCGGCGCAAGTAGTGGTCGGATATTTCGCCGGATGCTGTGCGTCCCGGCAACCGGGCAGGCATTCGATGCGCGTGTCCGGGTGTGGCTCGGCGAAGAACGGCATCGAGTAGCGATCCACGCCCAGCGGGCTGATCACCCGGTGCGGTGTCGAGCGATATCGGTCGTTGCTCCAGCGCGCCATCATGTCGCCGAGGTTGACCACGAAGGTGCCGTCAATCGGCGGTGCGTCGATCCATTGGCCTTGGACGTTCTTCACTTGCAGACCACCCGCCGCATCCTGATGGAGCAAGGTGATGCAGCCGTAATCGGTGTGCGCGCCAGCGCCTTGTTGCTCGGCAGAGCTGGCAGTGTGGCGTGGCGGGTAATGGATCATCCGCAACACGCTGACCGGCTCATTGAAACGGCTGTCGAAGAAATCACGCTCAATGCCAAGGGCTATCGTCATGGCGCGCAACAAGGTTTGCGCGAGGGCCTGCATGTCGAGGTAGTGCTGCTCCATCAAGGGTTGCCATCCCGCTTGCTCAGGATGGCGGTTCGGCCCGCGCAAGGGTTTCTCCGCCAGCACATCGGGATGATCGACCGGCAGATGCAGACCCATGTCGAACGTTTCTTTCAGGTCGCTGGGTTTGCTCGGGTCGAGTTGCTCGGTGGCGATGGCGCCGTAGCCACGGTGATGGCGGGTCTGGGTGATGTCGATCTTGAGTTTTTCTGGCGCCGGTTGCGCAAAAAAACGCTGTGCGTGGTCGAGCAGTGCGTCGATGCGTTGCGCCGAAACAGGATGACCCTTGATGTAGAAGAACCCCCACTCGCGGCAGGCCTGGTCGATCTGCTCGGCCACGGCGGGCCAGGCGTTTTGGTCGTCGCTATAGAGCGGGCTGATGTCGATGATCGGAAGCTGATCCATACATAATCCTTGAAAGCACTGGAGAGCCAAACGTGACAACGGGCTTGCTCGCGAAGGCGGTGTATCAGGCCATTGCGTATCGACCGACACGACGCCTTCGCGAGCAAGCCCGCTCCCATAGGTGTGCGCTTACTTCGGCATCTCGGCCTTCATGCCTTCCACGTAATAGTTCATCGAGGCCAGTTCTGCGTTGGTTGCACTCACGCCCGCCGGGATTTTTTCGACCCCGGCCTGATCCTTGATCGGCCCGGTAAACGGCTTGAACGCGCCGCTCTTGATGTCGGCGATGATCTGCTCGGCTTCAGCCTTCACGGGCGCCGGCACCAGGTCGCTGATCGGCAGTTCAACCGTGCCTTCTTTCAAACCGCCCCAGTAGTCCTGGGATTTCCAGGTGTGGTCGATCACGCTTTGCGTAGCCTGAATGTAGTGCGGCGCCCAGTCGTTGACGATTGAAGTCAGCACCGCTTTCGGCCCGAAGTGCGCCATGTCGGAGGCGTAGCCCACGGCGTACACGCCACGACGTTCGGCCGCTTGAATCGGCGCGGGGCTGTCGGTGTGCTGGAACACCACGTCCACGCCCTGATCGATCAGGGCGTTGGCCGCATCGGCTTCCTTGCCCGGATCGAACCATGAGTTGACCCACACCACTTTGATCTCGGTGCCTGGGTTGTACTTGTTCAGGGCCAGTTGAATAGCGTTGATGTCGCGGATCACTTCCGGAATCGGGAACGAGGCGACGTAGCCGATTTTTTTGCTCTTGGTCATCTTCGCCGCGAGGAAACCACCGACGTAGCGACCTTCGTAAGTGCGTGCCAGATAGGTGCCGAGGTTCTTGTCCTGCTTGTAGCCGGTGGCGTGTTCGAAAGTCACTTTGGGAAACTGTTTGGCGACTTTCAGCGTCGGGTTCATGTAGCCAAACGAGGTGGTGAAGATCAGGTCGTACTTGTCCTTGGCCATGTTGCGGATCACCCGCTCGGCATCGGCACCTTCGGCGACGTTTTCCACAAAGTGGGTGGTGATCTGATCGCCGAATTTCTCGGCCAGTGCCTTGCGCCCCTGTTCATGCTGATACGTCCAGCCGTGGTCGCCGATCGGGCCGATATAGACGAAACCGACCTTCAGCGGATCGGCAGCGCTGGCGCTCAGACTGATCCCCAGACCGAGGACGGCGCACAGCAGTTTGTGCAGCGGACGTATTTGCATGAATTGGAGCTCCGTTTTGTTGTGTGTGGACAGCGTCAATGCAAATTGCTGACCAACAGGACAACAAACGTCTCCAAACCGCATAACGGCCTTCGCGAGCACGCTCGCTCCCACAGGGGAATGCATATCAATGTGGGCGCGGGCTTGCTCGCGAAGAGGTCGGCGCGGCCAATAAAAGTGCAACGAATGAAACGGCCGCCATTCACTGGTGCGCTAAGGTGTAACGAAACGTTAGCGCCGTTCCGCAGTCAGTAGCTCACTCGCACTCTCCGGCAAAAGGCCCGCCATGCTCACGATCCTCAAGCAAGAAAGCTTTCTACTGTTGGCGCTCATCGCCGCACTCGTCGCTTATCCACTGGAACACTGGCTGCTGCACAGCGGCCAGATCGTCGCCCTGGGCGCCGGGCTGGTGTTGATCGCGTTCATCGTCGTCGCCTCAATGCGCGTCGCCCACCACGCCGAACTGCTCGCCGAAAAAGTCGGCGACCCTTACGGCACGATGATTCTCACACTGGCCGCCGTGCTGGTCGAAGTGGTGATTCTGGCGATCATGATGAGCAACGAAGCGTCGCCCACCCTGGTGCGTGACACGATCTATTCTGCGGTGATGCTCGACATCAACGGCATCCTCGGCCTCGCGGCGCTGATGGGCGGGATCAAGCACGGCGAGCAGTCCTACAACGACGATTCGGCGCGCAGCTACAGCGTGATGATCCTCACCGCCATGGGCGTGTCGATGGTGGTGCCGGAGTTCATTCCCGAGGCTAACTGGAAGGTTTATTCGGCGTTCACCATCGGTGCGATGGTGGTGCTTTACACCTTGTTCCTGCGCATGCAGGTCGGGCCGCACAGCTATTTTTTCAGCTACAGCTACCCGGACAAGCGGCGCAAGAAAGAGCCGGTCGAACAGCAACCGAAACCGCTCAGATTGGGCTTGTCGATTGGCATTCTGGTGTTTGGTGTGGTGGTGATCGGCGCGCTGGCCGAGGTGATGTCGAAAACCCTCGATCTGGGCCTGGAGGGAACAGGGGCGCCGCCGGTGATCACGGCGATTCTGGTGGCGGCAATCTCGGCCGCGCCGGAAATTCTCACGGCATTGCGTGCGGCGCTGGCCAACCGCATGCAGTCGGTGGTCAACATCGCGATGGGCGCGTCACTGTCGACGGTGATCCTGACCGTGCCGGTGATGGAAGCCATGGCGCTGTATACCGGTCAGCCGTTTCAGATGGCGATGACGCCAGTGCAGACGGTGATGATCTTCATCACCCTGATCGTCAGTGCGATCAACCTCAACGACGGCGAAACCAACGCCATTGAGGGTATGACGCACTTTGTGTTGTTTGCGACGTTCATCATGCTGTCCCTGCTCGGGCTCTAGGAACACCACAATTCCAAATGAGGGAGCGGGCTTGCTCGCGAAAGCGGTCTGTCAGGCAGCTTAAAACTGACTGACACGACGCCTTCGCGAGCAAGCCCGCTCCCACAGGTTTTATCGGTGGTGAATCAGGTGCCGGCGATCAGTTGGCGCGCGGCCTGGCTGTGATCGGCAATCAAGCCCTTGAGATCCAGGCCTTCGACCTGGCCGTCAACCACACGCCACTTGCCGCCGATCATCACTCGATCCGCACGATCGGCGCCACACAGCAGCAGCGCCGAAATCGGATCATGGCTACCGGAGAAGCGCAGCTCATCGAGCTTGAACAGTGCCAGATCGGCCTGCTTGCCGACCGCCAGTTCACCGATGTCGGTGCGGCCCAACAGGCTCGCCGACCCCTTGGTCGCCCACCCCAGCACACGCTCGGGGGTAATTTTCTCGGCGCCATAACGCAGACGCTGGATGTACAACGCCTGCCGCGCTTCCAGAATCATGTTCGACGCATCGTTGGACGCCGAGCCGTCGACCCCCAGACCAAACAGCGCGCCAGCGTCGGTCAGATCGATACTCGGGCAAATGCCGGAGGCCAGACGCATGTTCGAACTCGGGCAATGGCAAATGCCGGTGCCGGCCTGGCCGAGGCGGGTGATTTCGTCCGGGTTGAAGTGGATGCCGTGGGCCAGCCAGGTGCGCGGGCCGAGCCAGCCGACGCTGTCCAGATAATCGACGGTGCGCAGGCCGAAACGCTGCAGGCAGAAGTCCTCTTCATCGAGGGTTTCGGCCAGGTGCGTGTGCAGGCGCACGTCTAGCTGGTTCGCCAGTTCAGCACTGGCCGACATGATTTCCGGCGTCACCGAGAAGGGCGAGCACGGTGCCAGGGCGATCTGGATCTGCGCGCCATCGCCACGCTCGTGGTACTCGCGAATCAGGCGCTGACTGTCGTCGAGAATCACCTGGCCTTCCTGCACGGTCTGCTGCGGCGGCAGGCCGCCGTCCTTCTCGCCGAGACTCATCGAGCCGCGAGTGAGCATGGCGCGCATGCCCAGTTCACGCACGGTTTCGACTTGTACGTCGATGGCGTTTTCCAGACCGTCCGGGAACAGGTAATGGTGGTCGGCGGCGGTGGTGCAACCTGACAGCAGCAATTCAGCCAAAGCCACTTTCGTGGCGAGGGCAAGTTTTTCAGGCGTCAGGCGTGCCCACACCGGGTACAGGGTTTTCAGCCAGGGAAACAAGGGCTGGTTGACCACTGGCGCCCAGGCGCGAGTCAGGGTTTGGTAGAAATGGTGGTGGGTGTTGATCAGGCCCGGCAGGATCACATGTTCGCGGGCATCGAACACTTCATTGCACGGCGCGGACGGTTGCTGACCGGCCGCCAGCACTTCGACGATCACGCCGTCTTGCAGCACCAGACCACCACGGGCATCGAGCGCGTTGGCCGTGAAAATGGCGAGGGGATTTTTTAACCAGGTACGGATGGCAGGCATTGTGGCCGGCTCCTCTGAAAGTTGGGTTCAGGGTTGCCAGCTCAGTGTTGCCCTGTCTGCTGATCCAGGGTCGCCGCGAAGGACGAGGCGCGCAGTTTCAAACAAAACGCGATGCCGGGCAAGCCCCACCCGACAGGACAACACACACCACCCCTTATGGGAGAGGGCTTGCTCGCGAAAGCGCTGAGTCAGGCACGGGTGTATTGACTGACACGACGCCTTCGCGAGCAAGCCCGCTCCCACAGGGGTTATACGGTGCTTACCAAGGAATGGTTTCACCCTTGTAATTGACGAAGTGGTGCCCGCCCTTGCCAGTAAACGCATTCACCTGATCGACCAGACCGCGCGTGCTGGTCTCGACATCAATGTCGGCACCCTCACCGCCCATGTCCGTCTTCACCCAACCCGGATGCAGCGACAACACCGTGAGTTTCTGCTCGCCCAACTGGGTCACGAAAGTGTTGGTCATCGAATTCAGCGCAGCCTTGCTCGCCTTGTACAGCGCCAGTTCCGGCGCATCCGGCATGGTCACGCTGCCGAGTACCGAACTCATGAACGCCAACACACCGCTGCCATCGCGAATCTGCCCGACGAAACGCTGGGCCAGATTGATCGGTGCCACCGCGTTGGTGAAAAACAATTTCCCGACTTCGGCCAGTGTCGCGCCGCCCGGGGTTTGTGCATCCGGGCCTTTGACCCCAGCGTTGACGAACAGCAGGTCGAACGTCTCGCCCTTGAGTTGCTGACTCAGGGCGATCACCGCTTGCTGGTCATCCATATCAAGCTTCTCGATGCGCACCTTGCCCAGCGCTTGCAACGCGTCGGCGTTCGAAGGATTGCGCACGGTGGCCGTCACTTGCCAGCCATCGGCCAGCAGGGTTTTCACCAACCCGAGGCCCAAACCACGGGAGGCGCCGATGATCAGTGCGTTTTTTGCCTGGGACATGATGGGTTCCTTGAAAAGTTAACGTGCAGGATTCAATGGACACGCCTGAGCGAGCCGTAGTTGCAACTCCTGACGCAGTGCGTCGAGTTCACTCATACGGGTTTCGATCAGTTGCAGTTTGTCGCGCAGCAATTGCGGCTGACGGCGCAGGCCTGAGCTTATTCACCACTGCGCATTGACGCACTCAAAAGAGGTATTGGCCGTGGAGCATACTCCTCTTCGCGGGCAAGCCCACACAGTGTCCGTGTCGTACACAAATGGGTAATCACCGCCGAACCTGTGGGAGCGGGCCCGCGAAGAGGCCAGTCTCTTCAGCGCATCAATGCCCTGCCTGCCACGGCTGCCCCAACGACACCGGCGCATATAACCGCGTACGCAGCGCATCGCGCGACAACAACACCAGCACCACAATCGTCGCCACATACGGCAGCATCGCCAGCAAGCTCGACGGAATCGCCAGCCCCATCCCCTGTGCCACCAAATGCAGGATGCTGGCGAGCCCGAACAGATACGCCCCCAGCAACAACCGCCACACCCGCCAACTGGCAAACACCACCAGCGCCAGCGCGATCCAGCCGCGCCCGGCCGTCATGTTCTCGGCCCACATCGGCGTGTACGCCAGTGACAGATACGCCCCGGCCAACCCGGCCATCGCCCCGCCAAACAGCACGGCCAGCGTACGCACGGTCAACACTGGCAAGCCCATCGCACTGGCCGCATCCGGATTTTCACCGACGGCCTGAATGATCAGCCCGATACGACTTTTGATGATCACCCACGCGACCAGCGCAAACAGCGCGAACGACAGGTAAACCAACAGATCCTGAGCAAACAGCATCCGCCCGATCAGCGGAATTTCACTCAAGTACGGAATCGCCATTGGCTCAAAACCCGCCAGTGGTTTACCCACCCACGCGGAGCCGACAAAGGTCGACAACCCCACACCAAAAATCGTCAGCGCCAGCCCGGTCGCCACCTGATTGGCGTTGAACACCAGCGCCACCAGGGCAAACAGCGACGACAACAGCATCCCCGCGAGCATCGCCAGCAACACGCCGAGCCACAGGTTGCCGCTGCTGAGGGCGACGATAAAACCGATCACTGCACCAAACAGCATCATCCCTTCCTGGCCGAGGTTGAGCACGCCGCTCTTCTCGCAGATCAGTTCACCCAGCGCCACCAATAACAGCGGCGTGCCGCAACGCACCATGGCGTAGAAAATATTGCTCAGCAGATCGATATCCATCACAGCGCTCCGGCGGTTACGGCAGTGGTCGAGGCGCGCCGTCTCCAGCGCAGTTTCAGGCGCGGCCGATAGAGGATCAGCACGTCACAGGCCAGCAGGAAAAACAGCATCATTCCCTGGAACAGTTGGGTAATCGCTTGCGGCAGGTTGAGGGCCATCTGCGCACTCTCGCCGCCGATGTACAGCAACGCCATCAACAGACTGGAGAACAGAATCCCGATCGGATTCAGCCGCCCGAGAAACGCCACGGTGATCGCCGCATAGCCATACCCTGGCGAAACCTGCGGCACCAACTGACCAATCGGCCCGGTGACTTCGCAGACCCCCGCGAGCCCGGCCAAACCGCCGCTGATCAGCAGCGCCAGCCAGATCAGCCGTTTCTCGCGAAAACCGACAAACCCCGCCGCACGCTTGTCCAGCCCGAGCACTTTGATCTGAAAACCGACAAAGCTTTTCTGCAACAACACCCACACCGCCACCAAGGCGAGCAGGGCGAAATACACCCCGGCGTGCACGCGGCCATCCTCCATCAACAGCGGTAAACGGCTGGCATCGCCAAACATCGCCGACTCGGGAAAGTTGAAGCCGGCCGGGTCTTTCAACGGGCCGTGTACGCAGAACAACAACAGGTTGAGGGCAATGTAATTGAGCATGATGCTGGTGAGGATTTCGTTGGCGTTGAAACGCGTGCGCAGCCATGCCGTCAGCCCGGCCCACGCCGCGCCGGCGAGGGTGCCGGTGAGCAGAATCAGCACCAGTGCCCAACGGCTTTGCATGTCGATGATGTTCACCGCCAGCGCACTGCCGGCCAACGCGCCCAGGAGCAATTGGCCTTCGGCGCCGATGTTCCAGATTCGCGCTTGATAGGCCACGGCCAAGCCCAACGCGCAGAGCAGAATCGGCAGGGCTTTGACCAGCAATTCGGACACGCCGTACACGTCGCTGACCGGTGCGATCAACAGGGTGTGCAAAGTTTGCAGTGGATCATGACCCAGAGCGATGAACAGCAGCGAACCGCAACCGAGGGTCAGCGCCGCCGCCAACAACGGCGAGCACCAGAGCATCAGGCGCGATTGCTGGCCACGGGGTTCGAGAGAAAGCAGCATGTTGAAAACTCCGTTAAACCGTGGCGTGTTGTTGAGGGGCATCGAACTGGCCGGCCATCCAGCCACCAACATCGCTCAGTAGGGTGTCCGCCGTGTTGTGCAACGCGGACATCTTCCCGCCGCACAACGCACCGAGGCGGTCGCTGATCTGGAACAGTTCGTCGAGGTCTTCGGAAATCACCAGAATCGCCGCACCGGCATCGCGCAACGCAATCAACGCACGGTGGATGGTGGCCGCAGCGCCGACGTCCACGCCCCAGGTCGGGTGCGCGGCGATCAGCAGTTTCGGCTGCTGGAGGATTTCCCGGCCAAGAATGAATTTCTGCAAGTTGCCGCCGGACAGGCTGCGCGCAACGGTTTGCGTGTCCGGGGTTTTCACGCCGAAGCGTTGAATAATTTGTTGCGCGAGGGCTTCGACCTTGCCGCGCTGGATCAGCCCGTTGCTGACCAATCCCTGCTGGAAGGCCGTGAGCAGGGCGTTGTCCGCCAGACTCAACTCGGGCACCGCGCCGTGGCCGAGGCGTTCGGCGGGGACGAAGGCCAGACCGAGTTTGCGCCGCGCATCCGGGCGTAAGTCAGCGACAGCTTGTTCACCGAAGCGAATCGTCGTCGCCTCGGCGCTCGGCAGGGTTTGTTCGCCGCTGAGCAGGGCGAGCAACTCATCCTGACCATTGCCGGCGACCCCGGCGATGCCGACGATTTCACCGCTGCGCACTTGCACATTAATGTCGGTCAACGAGCAGCCAAACGGATCGGGGTTGCGCCAACTCAAACCGCTCACCTGCAAAAAATCCGCGCCGCCGCTGACTTTCGGATAATCACCGATCAACGCCGCCGCTTCGCCGACCATCAACTGCGCCAATTGTTGATCCGAACACTCGGCGGGTACGCAATGCCCGGCCACTCGTCCGCCGCGCAAAACCGTGGCGCTGTGGCACAAGGCGCGGACTTCGCCGAGCTTGTGGCTGATAAACAGAATGCTGCAGCCCTCGGCGGCGAGGCGCCGCAGCGTGATGAACAAGTCGTCGGCCTCTTGCGGTGTCAGCACCGAGGTCGGTTCATCGAGAATCAGCAGACGGATGTCCTGCATCAGGCAGCGGATGATTTCCACCCGTTGTCGCTCACCGATCGACAGGCTGTGGACAAGTCGCTCAGGCTCCAGCGCCATGCCGTAACGGCGCGACACTTCGCGAATTTTCGGTTCCAGTTGTTTGGGCGTACCGGCCGCTGCGCCCATCGCCAGAGCAATGTTCTGCGCCACGCTGAGGGTTTCAAACAGTGAGAAATGCTGGAACACCATGCCGATCCCCAACTGCCGCGCCTGCGCCGGGTTGCGGATATTCACCCGTTGACCTTGCCAGAGCATCTCGCCCGCATCGGCCTGGGTGACGCCATAGATGATCTTCATCAGCGTACTTTTGCCCGCGCCGTTTTCACCGAGCAGCGCATGGATTTCCCCAGGGGCGATGCTCAGGTCGATGGCATCGTTGGCCAGACAACCGGGGTAGCGTTTGCTGATGTGGCGCAGTTGCAGGCGCGTGTTGGGCGGATCGATTGGCATGACAGGCTCGACTTGCTTGGAGTTGTGCCTGTGGATAAAGCAATTTCCTGGCCATTGAGTCAGGAACCCGGGGCGAGCGTGTGCATCAGGGCTCGGCGCAAAGCGTTCAAGGCTGCATCGGGTAATGCCCCGGCACCAATTCAGAGCAAAGCCGTTGAACAGGCTCCAGTTTTGCCCTTCGGTGACTGATCAAAAAACGAGCAAAGACGCGGGGGCTAGACAGAGTCTGCAACTGCGCCAGCCATGAACGGGTTATCCACAGGTTGCTCCACAGTTATTGTGCGCAAGCTTTAAACCCGGGCATAAGCACTGCAAGGCTTTCTTCTAATGGTGCTAAACGTTATTAACTGATTGTTTTTAGGCAAATTTTGAATTTTTCAGGAGAGATTGAACGAAAAATGAACAAACCGCGCAAAGCCGCGTGACAGAAGGGTTACAGCGCAATGTGCTCAGGTTATCCACAGTCGGGTGCACAGCCGATGTGGGCAACTCGGGGTAATAAGGAAATCAAGCGATGCCCTAAAAGATCGCAGCGCTTGAACGCTGAAGCAAAATCCGCCCACGACTCAAATCAGCCAACTGGCGTTGCAATAATTCGATCTGCATTTCACCCACGGCTAGCTGCAATTCGACGCCGTTGGCAGTGAAGTTTTCCTCGACCACCACCCCGCCCAGATCCGCCACCCGCAACTTCACCAGCGCCAGCTCGGCAAACCCACAGGCACAACGCAGCGGCACACGGCTGATCAACTCGACTTTCGCCGCCGTCTGCAGGCACTTGTTTGCGCCGCCGCCATAGGCGCGGGCCAAACCGCCGGTGCCCAGTTGAATGCCGCCGTACCAACGAATCACCAGTACGGCGACCTGATCGCAATCCTGCGCTTCAATCGCCGCCAGAATGGGCCGGCCCGCCGTGCCGCCAGGCTCGCCGTCGTCATTGCTACGGTATTGATCGCCCAGTTTCCACGCCCAGCAGTTGTGCGAGGCGTTCAAGTCGCTGTGCTGTTCGAAGAACGCCTGCGCGTCGGCCGCGCTGCTGATCGGCGTGGCGTAGGTGATGAAGCGGCTTTTGCGAATCTCTTCGCGGTATTCGCAAAAACCACTGAGGGTGAAAGGCATAGACGTCTTATAGAGAGGGAGTGAGGCCGCAGCCTTTGAGGATGATGCGGATCAAATTGTTGCCGGCGTCTTCCATGTCCTGCTTGGTCAACTTGCTGCGACCGCTGACTCGGCAGATCTGCGTGGCAAAGTCGGCGTAATGCTGAGTGCTGCCCCACAACAGGAAAATCAGGTGTACCGGATCCACCGGGTCCATTTTGCCGGCATCGATCCACGCTTGAAAAACGGCCGCTCGCCCCTGGAACCAGGCGCGGTAATCCTGATTGAAATATTCGCTCAGGCATTCGCCGCCGCTGATCACTTCCATCGCGAAAATGCGCGAAGCTTGCGGCTGGCGGCGGGAGAATTCCATTTTTGCGCGGATGTAGCGGGTGAGCGCCTCGGCCGGATCGTCCTCGGCCGTCAGGGTGTTGAAGGTGCTGTCCCACAACTCGATGATGTTGCTCAGCACCGCCACGTACAACCCCAGCTTGTTGGTGAAGTAGTAATGCAGGTTCGCCTTGGGCAACCCGGCATTCTGGGCAATGGTGTTCATGCTGGTGCCTTTGTACCCATGACGGGCGAACTCGTCTTCGGCGGCTTTGAGAATGGTCTCTTCGTTCTTCTGACGAATGCGGCTGGCGGGCTTGCCGCCGTGAGCGGGGACTTCAAAGGTCATAGGCACTTCCGGGTTTGTCTGTGGGCGCAACCAGTTGTGTTGATAGCGCACCCACAGGCTTCAGACAAGTCCTGAAGCAATAAAACCGTTACGCCTGTTCGACCTTGTTCACCGGCACATGGGCTTCGCTGGTGGTGGTTTTTGCTTCCGGCAGCAGCAGGCAGAGCATGATTGCGGTCAGCCCGCCACTGGTGATCGCCGAGTCGAAAAGGTTCTGCACCAGTTTCGGCAGCAAGTGCAGCAAGTTCGGTTGCGCGGCAATGCCCAGGCCGACGCCGAACGAGGTGGCGATGATCAACATGCTGCGTCGATCCAGCGGTGATTGCGCGAGGATGCGCACACCCGCCGCCGCAACGGCACCGAACATCACCAGCGTCGCACCGCCAAGCACCGGTTTTGGAATCTGTTGCAGCACCGCGCCGATCATTGGAAACAGGCCGAGACAAAACAGGATCGCACCGATGTACAAACCGACGTAGCGACTGGCGACACCGGTCAACTGGATCACGCCGTTGTTCTGCGCGAACGTGGTGTTGGGAAAGGCGCTGAAAGTGGCCGCGATCATGCAGCTCACGCCATCACCGAGAATGCCACCGCGCAAACGGCTTATATAAGAAGGGCCGCTGATGGGCTGGCGGGCCAGCATGCAGTTGGCGGTGAGGTCGCCGACGGTTTCGATGGTGCTGATCAGATAAATCAGCGCGACGGGCAGAAAAGCCGTCCAGTCGAAGCTGAATCCAAACTTGAACGGTGCAGGAATACTCACCAGCGGCAAGTCAGGCAAAGGCTGCACCACCAGTTTCCCACTGAACCATGCCGCCAGACTGCCGAGTACCAGGCCGATGATGATTGCCGAGAGCCGCACCCACGGCGTGTTCGAGCGATTGAGCAGGATGATCGTCAGCAGCACGAACACGCCCAGCGCCAGATTGCCCGGCGCACCGAAGTCCGGCGCATTGAAACCGCCGCCCAGATCCGTGATGCCGACTTTGATCAGGCTGATTCCGATCAGGGTGATGACAATGCCGGTCACCAACGGCGTAACGACGCGACGCAATTGGCCAATGAAGCGGCTGAGGACGATCTGTACGATCGCGCCGAAAAAGCACACGCCGAAGATCATCGCCAGAATGTCCTGTGGGCTGCCGCCGCGCTGTTTGACCAGAAAACCTGCCGACAGTACGGCGCCAAGAAAGGCGAAACTGGTGCCCTGCAGACAAATCATCCCGGCACCAATGCCGAACGGTCGGCGTGCCTGAATAAAGGTGCCGACCCCGGACACCATCAGCGCCATGCTGATCAGGTACGGTAAATGCGCGTTCAAGCCGAGCGCCGAACCGATCACCAGCGGCGGGGTGATGATGCCGACGAAACTGGCGAGTACGTGTTGCAGGGCGGCAAGAATCGCGGCGGGCGGTTTGGGGCGGTCGTTGAGGCCGTAGATCAGGTCGCTGGACGGTGCGGAATCTGGCTGCATGGACTTGGACTTCTTGTTGAAGGATCGGGGTTGATCCTGCTCTGCAAAAAGCTGTCCACTTGCTCAGGTTATTGGGCGATTTTGTCTGTTAGGCCCAGCGTGGCTGGGCCTTGCGGGTTTTTCAACGCGTCGCCGCCAAGCTTTCAAGAAAACTTTCCAGCACCAAATGGGGGCGCCGGCCCTTGCGCGTGACCGATGCGAGGCTCAGGTCATAGAAACGTGTCTTGGCCTTGAGCGCGCGCAGACGCCCCTGTTGCACCCAAAGGCTGGCGTAGTGATCCGGCAGATAACCGATGTAGCGCCCGGTCAGGATCAGGAACGCCATGCCTTCACGGTCCGAAGCGCTGGCGGTGCAGTTGAGCGCCTGGTAATGCGCCTGAATGTCTGCCGGCAAACGGAAGGTGGGGGCGATGGCGTCCTGACTATTCAGGCGTTCGTCGTCCAGTTGCTTGTCATCGACGTAAAACAGCGGATGCCCGACCGCGCAGTAAAGCAGTGAACGTTCGCTGTACAGCGGCTGATATTCCAGACCGGACAGCGCACTGGCCTGCGGCACCACGCCAACATGCAGGCGGCCGTCGAGCACGCCTTGTTCGACTTCATTAGGCGCGATCATGCGGATCTGGATCTGCACGTCCGGGCCGCGTTCTTTTAATTGCGCGAGGGCGTGGGTGATGCGCATGTGGGGCAGGGTGACCAGGTTGTCGGTCAGGCCAATGATCAACTCGCCGCGCAAGTGCTGGTGCAGGCCGTTGACCTCGGTGCGAAAGCTTTCCAGCGCACTTAACAGTTGCAGCACCGATTGATAGACCTCGCGGCCTTCTTCGGTCAGCGAGAATCCCGCGCGGCCGCGTTGGCACAGGCGTAAGCCGAGGCGTTGCTCCAGGTCGCTCATTTGCTGGCTGATCGCCGAACGCCCAATGCCGAGCACGGTTTCCGCCGCCGAGAAGCCGCCGCATTCCACCACGCTGCGAAAAATGCGCAGCAAGCGAATATCAAAGTCACTGACCTGGGCCAGCGGATCGGGACGGCGGCTGCTCATGCTTGATCACTCAAAGTTTAGTGGTGGGCTGACTGAAGGTTAGAAGAGTTGGATTTCACCGACTTTATCGCCGTGGCAATTTAGCTGCAACAACGCTTTCTATCTCCCTGACGCTTATGCCCTGCGAGGTTTTGCCCGATGAACATGCCTGAAACCGCTCCGTCGCCACTGGCCAGCCAACTGAAGCTGGACGCGCACTGGATGCCGTACACCGCCAACCGTAACTTCCAGCGCGATCCGCGTTTGATTGTCGGTGCCGAGGGCAGTTGGCTGTTCGACGACAAGGGCCGCAAGATCTACGACTCGTTGTCCGGTCTGTGGACCTGCGGCGCCGGGCACACCCGCAAGGAAATTCAGGAAGCGGTCTCCAAGCAGTTGGGCACACTCGATTACTCGCCGGGCTTCCAGTACGGCCACCCGTTGTCCTTTCAGTTGGCTGAGAAAATCACCGATCTGACTCCGGGCAACCTCAACCATGTGTTCTTCACCGACTCCGGCTCCGAGTGCGCCGATACGGCGGTGAAAATGGTCCGTGCCTACTGGCGTCTTAAAGGCCAGGCGACCAAGACCAAAATGATCGGCCGCGCCCGTGGCTATCACGGTGTGAACATCGCCGGCACCAGCCTGGGTGGCGTCAACGGCAACCGCAAAATGTTCGGTCAGGCGATGATGGACGTCGATCACCTGCCGCACACGTTGCTGGCGAGCAATGCGTTCTCCCGTGGCATGCCGGAGCAGGGCGGTATCGCCCTGGCCGATGAACTGCTGAAGCTGATCGAACTGCACGATGCGTCGAACATCGCCGCCGTGTTCGTTGAACCGATGGCCGGTTCCGCTGGCGTGCTGGTTCCGCCTCAGGGTTATCTGAAGCGCCTGCGTGAAATCTGCGATCAGCACAACATCCTGCTGGTGTTCGACGAAGTGATCACCGGTTTCGGCCGCACTGGCTCGATGTTCGGCGCCGACAGCTTTGGCGTCACTCCCGACCTGATGTGCATCGCCAAGCAAATCACCAACGGCGCGATCCCGATGGGCGCGGTGATTGCCAGCTCCGAGATCTACCAGACCTTCATGAACCAGCCGACGCCGGAATACGCGGTGGAATTCCCCCACGGCTATACCTATTCGGCGCATCCGGTGGCTTGCGCCGCTGGCCTGGCGGCACTCGACCTGCTGCAAAAGGAAAACCTGGTGCAGAGCGTGGCCGAAGTCGCGCCGCATTTTGAAAACGCGCTGCATGGCTTGAAGGGTTCGAAGAACGTCATCGACATCCGTAACTACGGTCTGGCCGGTGCGATCCAGATTGCCGGTCGTGACGGCGACGCCATCGTGCGTCCGTTCGAGGCGGGTATGGCGCTGTGGAAAGCGGGGTTCTACGTGCGCTTCGGCGGCGACACCCTGCAGTTCGGCCCAACCTTCAACAGCAAGCCGCAAGACCTTGATCGTCTGTTCGACGCGGTCGGCGAAGTGCTGAACAAGCTCGACTGATTTTTCCCTCTATATAAGTACAAATTGCCGGCGCCTCTTCGGCGGCGCCGGCGGACAAAATTCAGGAGTCCCCCGATGAGCGTTATCCCGCATTTGATCAATGGCGAACTGGTGACCGAGAACGGTCGCGCGGTTGATGTGTTCAACCCGTCCACCGGTCAAGCGATCCACAAGTTGCCACTGGCCAGCCAGGCAACCATTCAGAAAGCCATTGATGCTGCGAAGGCAGCGTTCCCGGCCTGGCGTAACACGCCGCCGGCCAAACGCGCCCAAGTGATGTTCCGCTTCAAGCAACTGCTGGAGCAGAACGAAGCGCGCATCTCGCAATTGATCAGCGAAGAACACGGCAAGACTCTCGAAGACGCTGCCGGTGAACTGAAACGCGGTATCGAGAACGTCGAGTTTGCTTGTGCTGCGCCGGAAATTCTCAAGGGCGAGTACAGCCGCAACGTAGGCCCGAACATTGATGCGTGGTCGGACTTCCAGCCGTTGGGCGTAGTCGCCGGTATCACGCCATTCAACTTTCCGGCCATGGTGCCGCTGTGGATGTATCCACTGGCGATCGTCTGTGGCAACTGCTTCATCCTCAAACCGTCCGAGCGTGATCCAAGCTCCACGCTGCTGATTGCTCAACTGCTGCTGGAAGCCGGCCTGCCAAAAGGTGTGATGAACGTGGTCCACGGCGACAAGACGGCGGTGGACGCGCTGATCGAAGCGCCGGAAGTCAAAGCGCTGAGCTTCGTCGGTTCGACGCCGATTGCTGAATACATCTACGCCGAAGGCACCAAGCGCGGCAAACGCGTTCAGGCACTGGGCGGCGCGAAGAACCATGCGGTACTGATGCCGGATGCCGATCTGGATAATGCGGTCAGCGCACTGATGGGCGCGGCGTATGGTTCTTGCGGCGAGCGCTGCATGGCGATCTCCGTTGCGGTATGTGTGGGTGATCAGGTGGCGGATGCGTTGGTGGCCAAACTGGTTCCACAGATCAAGGCGTTGAAGATTGGTGCGGGTACTTCGTGTGGTCTGGACATGGGGCCACTGGTGACCGGTCAGGCGCGCGACAAGGTCAGCGGCTATGTCGATGACGGCGTGGCAGCGGGTGCGACTCTGGTGGTCGATGGTCGCGGCTTGAGTGTCGCGGGTCACGAAGACGGCTTCTTCCTCGGGGGTTGCCTGTTCGACAACGTCACTCCAGAGATGCGCATCTATAAAGAGGAGATCTTCGGGCCGGTGCTGTGCGTCGTCCGGGTGAGCAGCCTGGAAGAGGCGATGCAACTGATCAACGATCACGAATACGGCAACGGCACCTGCATCTTCACGCGTGACGGTGAAGCGGCGCGTCTGTTCTGTGATGAGATCGAAGTCGGTATGGTCGGCGTCAACGTGCCTTTGCCGGTGCCGGTGGCTTATCACAGCTTTGGCGGCTGGAAGCGTTCGCTGTTCGGCGACTTGCATGCCTATGGCCCGGACGGTGTGCGCTTCTATACCCGCCGCAAGGCAATCACTCAGCGTTGGCCGCAACGTGCTAGCCACGAAGCCTCGCAGTTCGCCTTCCCTAGCTTGTAAGCAGGGATGAAGAAGGCCGATCTTTAGAGGTCGGCCTTTGTGTTTTCGGTGTTCTTTGACTGATATGACAGAAATATGAAATTAACGGTTGACGGCAGATTCTGGAAGCCTATAATTCGCCCCACTTCCGGCGCAGTCGAAACAGAAAACTCCTTGAAATTCAATGAGTTATGAAGTTTTCGGCAGCAAGTTGCTTCAGTTCATCGAAGCCAGAAAGAAGTTGAAAAAGAGGTGTTGACAGCAGCGTGTAACGCTGTAGAATTCGCCTCCCGCTGACGAGAGATCGAAGGCGCAAGTGGTTGAAGTTGTTGAAGAATTCTTCGAAAACTTCTGAAAATAACCACTTGACAGCAAGTGAGGCTGCTGTAGAATGCGCGCCTCGGTTGAGACGAAAGATCTTAACCAACCGCTCTTTAACAACTGAATCAAGCAATTCGTGTGGGTGCTTGTGGAGTCAGACTGATAGTCAACAAGATTATCAG